>NZ_DALZYO010000010.1:0-51613 GCF_031988165.1 Neobacillus sp. | reverse complement strand
CCCGTACATAACCAGAGTGGATATTCCTTATCTGGAACCTCTGCTGCTTCCTCAAATGGCCGAAATAGGATGGCTGGTTTATGATCCGCCGATTTATAGAAATCGAGGTCATTGTATTTTCCTTTATGACCAAATTCCTCTACACCATATTGGTCGAAGCCATCCTCCTGCTTACCATAAGAATCGCGCCAATTCGTTTCGAGCCATTTTCCATTAACATTTCTGACTGGCCAGCAAATTCCATGCTGTTTCAAATATTCATCATATGGAGCCAATTGTTTTGCTTTCATTTTTAACTTGGCACCTAACTCCTGGGCCTCTTTGTTTGGATGCTCATGAGGATTCGTAAATAACCGGTATTCCTCCCAAAGAAGACTATTTACTTTATGTTCGTCCTCAAGCAAATCATTTTTTTTACTATCCCAAACCATTCCAAAAAGAACATCAAATGCAGGTTTATCGCCAATCATTTTACCTTGAAGAACACGCTTGGCCACTTGCACAATTGCCCACAAATCCCATTTCGCTTCACCAGGGGGCTCGACGCATTTTTCAAATATCGATGTCCGGCGCTCGGCATTACCAAATTGTCCTTCACGCTCAACCCACATCGCCGCTGGGAAGACCACATCCGCCATTTCTGTTGAGCGGTTTGGGTAAACATCAGAAACAACAATAAAGCCATCAATGACACCTTTACCGTTGGCATCAATTCCTCTAGATCGATTTAATTTAGGGTTAGACTGGCCCCAGTTATTGGACATACTCCATAAAAACTTAATCTTGCCATTACCTAACTCACGGAACATTTTAACCGTATGCATCCCAGGATTTTCGATTGGATTAAGGTAGCCTTGCGGTAGGTTCCAAATCAACTCAGAATAGCGGCGATGCTCCGGATTTTTAACGACTAGATCTGCTGGCAGCCGGTGAGAAAAGACGCCAACTTCCCGAGCCGTTCCGCACGCACTTGGCTGCCCGGTTAATGAAAAAGGACCACTTCCAGGCTTTGCAATTTTTCCAGAAAGTAGATGGACATTATAAATGAGATTGTTCATCCATGTGCCGCGTGTATGCTGATTGACTCCCATTGTCCAAAGGGACATTATTTTTTTGTCTGGGTCAGCAAATTCTTTCGCTAATGCTTCAATATCCTTTGCAGGCACACCAGACATTTGCGCCGCTTTGTCAAGCGTATATTCTGAAACCCTTGTTTTAAATTCTTCAAATGTGATTACCCAGTCTTTATCAGCTACTTTTCCAACCTCTGTTGCTTCATAATTATCTTCAAAGGTGTGACCGAGGTTTTCCGTTCCCGCTTTAAACTGGGTATGTTCATTAACAAACTTCTGATCATATAAATTATTCTGGATTAAATAATTGCATATCGCGTTCGCAATCGCTAAATCCGTCTGCGGCCGGAATACCATCACGACATCAGCAAGTTCGGAAGTCCGAGAATATCTCGTTGTTAAATCATAATGCTTAACACCGCTATCCTTCAGCTTATGGGCCGTGAGGCGGGAGTAAAGCACCGGATGCATTTCAGCCATATTTGCGCCCCAGGTGACATAAACTTCTGTTTCATCAAGGTCCCGATAGGAACCCATCGGTTCATCTGATTGGAAGGTGGTCATAAAACCAGCTACAGCACTGGCCATACAATGGCGGGCATTTGGGTCAATATTATTACTCAATAGACCTGCTTTCCAGAGCTTAACGGACGCATATCCTTCCATAATGGATTGCTGCCCTGAACCATAGAAGGCAACAGATTTTGGATCAGCATCATAGGCTTCCTTCAATTTTTTGGCCACCAGATCTAAGGCTTCTTCCCACGTAGCTTCTCTAAATCCTTCTCTGGTACCTTTTTTAGATTTGTCTTCACGGATAAGTGGTTTCGTTAACCGGTCTTTCCCAAAGAGGATTTTTCCAATATAATAGCCTTTTATGCAGTTTAGACCTTTGTTTGAACGATTCTCTGGATCACCCTTGGTTGCAATAACCTTGCCATCCTTCACGCCAACTAAAATACCGCACCCTGTTCCGCAGAAACGACACACGGTGGTTTTCCACTCATCTGGTTCAATATTAGCTGCTTGTGCACTGTTTAGTTCTGCGTTTTTGTCTTTCTTACTGCATCCCGCGGCTGCTAGCGTCATCGATACAGCTGTAGCCTTCAATAGTGATCTCCTTGTTAGTTCCAAAGCCCATCTTCCTCCCTTATGAATCAGGTTTAAGGTGAAATTCTACAACTCTATACTAAGCGAAAATGGAAATTTATAGTTTGATTTTCAAGGATATTTTGTAAAATATTCACATTTCAATAGACCTATATGACACAATTTTGACAATCCTATGTTGGCAGTATTAAAACCGTTTATATATATGAATTAAATACCAGCCAAATCTTATGGAATATCCCATTTAAACAAAAAAAACGTTCATGCTTATTGGGCGCATGAACGTTTTTTTGTTTACTATTCACCTTTATTAAAAATATCCGTTAACACAGGAACAATTTGCTTCTTACGAGAAACAACGCCTTTTAATGTTGCTGTATTATTAACAAGTTTCACGTTATAGGCTTTCTCTACAGTAGAAGTCTTGCTTCCTAAGGCTAAACCAACTGAATCATTTGTTAAGATGTCCGTTACCACAAATAGGAATAAATCTAGGTTCTTTTCATCAACAATGGCAGTAATGGCTGTTTCTAATTCCTCTTGACGAGAAAGAACATCTGCTGTATCAACTACATTCACTTGTGCAATTTCTACTTTACTAGAGCCCATTTCAAATCCTTTTGCATCAAGGCTTAGAAGTTCAGTAACTGATTTATCGCGAACGTCTGCACCGGCTTTTAGCATTTCCAAGCCGTAGCTTGCCGCATCAACTCCGGCAATTGCAGCTAATTCCTGCGCAGCTGCCACGTCCTCTGGTGTACACGTTGGTGATTTAAATAATAATGAGTCAGAAATAATCGCCGATAACATCAGTCCGGCAATTTCTAGTTTAATCTCTTTGCCGTTTTCTTTATACATTTTATTTAATATTGTCGCCGTACAGCCAACAGGCTCGCAACGATAGTATAATGGATCGCTTGTTTCAAAATTGGCGATTCGATGATGGTCAATGACTTCTAGGACACGAACATCCGTAATATCGTTGGCACTTTGCTGGCGTTCATTATGGTCAACTAATATGACAGAATTAACCTCTGCTGAGACCTGCTCCACCAAGCGCGGAACATCGGCATTAAATTGGTTTAGGGCATACTCAGTTTCACCATTAATTTGCCCGAGACGGATTGGTTCGACATCCATACCTAGCTGTCTTTTTAAATCTGCATAAGCAATCGCAGAACAAATCGTATCAGTGTCAGGGTTTTTATGACCGAATATAAGTACTTTTTCCATATTACTACTCCCAATCGTTTGAAATTATGTAGGACAAGCCATCCGGAATATGAATGACCCCACTCGAAAATTATATATGATTTCTCTAACAGTTTCAAAATTAAGTTTCTTTTGCATCCAAACCAAAAATCTAGACAAATGATTAAGTTCTGTTCCACTTAAATCTTTTCATTATTAAAAAAATTAAATTTCATGGAATACTCATAAAAATCACGATTCAGTATTTTTTTTCTTATTATTTTCCCATACATAACTAAGTCTTTATTATTTAAAGTTAGATTTAGCTTGTATAATTCAATAAAATTTACCATAAATTCATATTTACTAACAAATTTTAGACCGCCAGCGCTCATATCTAGAATCAATATGGGGCAATTCAATTGTTCAGGGTAGTTTGCAACGGATTCAATGCTAGCCTGAATAGGATTATTAAATACGATTCTATTAAATTCTCGCCGATTAGTGAAAAATTCCAAATCTAGACCCCCCATACATCAAAAAAATACAACCGTCAACTGACGGTTATTTAGAAAAAGTTTATTTCAAAATTAATAAAAAGTATCAAAATATCAGTCTCTTTAACATCACATAAATGAATCTAATGAAAAACCCTGTGCTTCGAAGCTTCGACGCAAGCGAAGAATAGCTTGAGAATGAATTTGGGAAATTCTCCCCTTGGTTAGATTTAACACTTCAGCAATTTCTACTTGTGTCAATCCTTCATAATATAACAAGGAAATGACTAGCCTTTCTTTCTCAGGCATTTTATCAATACCGTTGGATATTAGTTTACGAAATTCCTCCATTTGCAGCTGCTGTACCTGTGATATGGAATTATTATCAGTAATTTGATCCAATCTACTCTGCTGTTTCCCTTCTTCTTCATTGGCATTTATTGGTTCATTCAGAGACAGCAGGGTGGAAAATGATAATGTAGAAAGTGCCTGATCAACTTCTTCTATAGACATATCTAAATACTGACTTAGTTCTTCTTCGGAAGGTGATCTCATTAATGTTTGTTCTAGTTGGCGAAAGGCGGTATTTAATTTTTTTGCTTTCTCTCTTAATCCTCGCGGAACCCAGTCCATCTTACGGATCCCATCCAGCATGGCCCCTTTTATGCGCCATAATCCAAATGTTTCGAATTGATATCCTTTTTTATAATCAAATTTTTGGATTGCTTCAATTAATCCGATATAACCTAACCCGATTAAATCCTCCTTCGGAATAATATTCTTGGGGATCGTCAGGCTCAAACGGCTGGCCATTTGCTCTACCAAATGCCCATATTGTTTTATTAGATTTTCCTGTGTTATTGAATCGTGATTTTCCCGGTACTTCCTCCATAAAGGAAAATGAGGTATGGTTTCTTTAACAGCCGGTCTCAAGCGTTATCCCTCCTGGTTTTGCTAATTCCAAGTACGAATGGTTTGTACGGTTTTTTCAAGATCCTTTTCATCCCCACCACTATGCAATGATTCAAGTGGAAAGGCTTGGAATGATGGTTCTTCCAGCGGTATATCTCCGCCTTGGATATTTGCTTCCGATTTCGCTGGGGTATCCTTTGAGCGATTTTGTTTCTCATCCTTATTGGTGCTATTTATTAAGTTAACCTGATGAATGACAAATTGTAACATGATGCCTAAAACATAGAATAGTAGAAAACCCAAGCCTGCTCGAAATAAGGACGTTTGCCATGTATTATTCGGATAGGAAAAAAAATAAGTAAACAGCGATACGATTAAACCCATAAATCCATTTACTTTCCAACTTACTGACATTTGGCATTCACCCCTTACAACGATTTACTTACTGATAAAATTTTCTCAAAAAACCCTCGAATTCCCTTAGTCGAAACAGAAGAGGGTTCATCCAAATCAGGTAAAAAGGAATATACTATTTGTTTGATGTTTTTTGATGCTTCACAATTTGGATATGAAATGAAGAATGGCGTTTGCGATCTAACCGACTTCCAAACATGGGCATCCTCCATCAGAAAGCCCAGTGTTTTTAAATTCATCTTAAGAAAATTACTGCAGGCATTTTTCATAACTCTTGATGTTTCAACCGCTTCACGATAAGATTGAGCACGATTAACGACCAATTGAAATCTTGGAGATTGCTTTGTGTATTGATGAACAGTTTTGATAACAGCATAGGAATCAGCAATGGATGTAGGCTCAGGTGTGGTGACCATTATGGTTTCATCAGAAGCTACGATAAAGTCCACGAGTTCCTTTGATATTCCAGCACCTGTGTCCAGTAAAATAAAATCTGCATAGGTTTGAAGCTCTTGAATTTGACTCCAAAAAAACGAGAGCGTGTTTTGATCCAATTTTAAAAGATCCTGGATCTCGAATCCACCTGAAATATACTCAATTCCTTCCATGCCTTTTTCTAACACATCCCATATTTGTTTCTCCTGATTCAAGACATCTACAAGACTATACCGCGGCGTTATCCCCATCAGAATATTAATATTCGCTGTTGATAAATCTAAATCCAAGACCACAACCTTTTTACCGACTGATTGTAAGCCTAAGGCAAAGTTAAGCGTAAAATTAGATTTACCGACCCCACCCTTTCCACTCGTAATCGTAATCATACGAGCGGAATGGTTTTTTTGTTGTTGAACATTAAATCGCTGCATATATTCTCTAAGACTTTGCGCTTGATCCATTTTATTTTTCCTTCCCTAATAAATATCTCACAAGCAGTGTCGCATCGATTGACGTTATATCTTCTGGGACACTTTGGCCGTTGGTGATATAGGCTAATTGAAATGGATATTTATAAGCTATATTAAGAATCGAACCATAGCTTGTTGTTTCGTCAAATTTCGTCAAAATCAGTTTCTGAACGGGACTTTTCAAAAATTCATTTAACAAGATTTGCATATCTTCAAACTTTGTGGTCAAGCTTAAAACCAAGTAATTATCACTCTCAAGCGGATGATTTAAAAATTCGGAAATGGATTCACGGTATTTGACTTCTTTGTAATTGCGTCCAGTGGTATCCATATAGATTAGATCGTAATGCGCAAGTTTGGTAAGAGCCTTCTCTAATTCATCTTTCGTACGAACCACTTCAAGTGGCACATTCAAGATTCCGGCATACGTTTTTAGTTGCTCTACGGCGGCAATTCGATAGACGTCGGTAGTGATCATGGCTACTCTGCGCTTTTGTTTTAACACTTGTTCGGTCGCTAGTTTGGCGATGGTCGTTGTTTTTCCAACGCCAGTAGGGCCAATGACATTGATCATGCGCGTACTCTCGTTAACCATGTTTGACTTAGGGACTCGCTTTTCAATGATTTCTTTGACAATGGAGATGATTTCTTCTTCAATGACATGATCAGCTAGATCGTTCATTGACTCATACTTCTTTAGCATATTGCTCACAATATGCTCAACAATCTCCTCATCTACACCTTGTTTTTTCAAACGGTTAACGTAGGTGACTAATCCAGATGGCATCGTATTTCCTTGGTTGTCATTCATCATGAAGGTCATCATCATTTTTCGCATGTGTTGCAGTTCATCAAGCAATGGATTTTCCTTTTCCAAAGGTTGCGTCGGTGGTGAAGCAGGTTTTTCCGTTACAGCAGTCGGTTGCGAATAATAATTATAGAGCTCTTGTGGTTTCTTGTGGAAAACAGAGTTATTGTTTTCTTCAATCTTGTGGTTGTTATTCTCCGTTTTCGCTTTGTGTTCTAATGAAAATTTTGGTGCTGAACTAACGCTTTCTTTTTCTATGGAATAAGCCGTCACTTCAAATTTTTGTTTCGCAAATAAACCAAACACTCCACCCGTTTTGATCGCTTTGGTATTCACGATAATGGCATTATCCCCTAACTGTTGTCGGACCATTTTTAAAGCAAGGGGCATTGAATCGGCTACGATTTTTTTGGTTTTCATATATTCACGACTCCTATACTTTGGATCTCAATATCGGGCTCCAGCTCCGTATAAGCAAGGACGGGTACGGTCGGCATAATTTTATCAACAAACTGTTTCAAATACATTCGGATGGAAGGAGAGGTTAGGAATATCGGTTGTCCACCAGCTTTGATGACCCGATCAATTTGTTGTTGTAATTCTTCTGTTATTTTTCGAGACATTTGTGGATCCATCGATAAATAATGCACTCCTGCTTCCGTTTGTTGAATATAATCGGAAATCCCTTTCTCGAGCGTCGCTCCAGCCGTTAACACATGAATGACGCCTTCTTCAGCATATTGATCTGTGATTTGCCGCGTCAAGGACTGGCGCACATATTCCGTTAACACCTTTGGTTCCTTTGTATAGACGGCGAAATCAGCCAAAGTTTCAAAGATTGTCGCTAAATCACGAATGGATATTTGTTCGCGCAGAAGATTCTGTAATACCTTCTGAATATCTCCGACTGACTGTAAGTTTGGAACAATCTCTTCGACCAGATTTGGATGGGTTTCTTTCAAGTTTTCGATTAATTCCTTTGTTTCCTCTCTGCGTAACAACTGGTAAGCATATCTTTTTAATACCTCGGTTAAATGTGTCGCAATCACGGAAGAAGGATCGATGATAATATAACCCATCAGTTCGGCTTTTTGTTTCGCATCAATGCTTACCCAAGTAGCAGGTAGACCAAAAGCGGGCTCAATCACATGAATGCCCTCAATTTCATCTATATCTCCGCCTTGATTCATGGCAAGAAAATGATCAAGGTATACTTCTCCTGACGCAATTTTATTGCCGCGGAATTTTAAAACATATTGATTGGGTGTTAATTGTAAATTATCTCGAATACGAATGGTTGGAATGATCAAGCCCAATTCTATGGCAAACTGTCTCCTGATCATCACAATTCGATCAAGAATGTCCCCACCTTGTTTTTGATCAGCCAAAGGAATCAAGCCATAACCTATCTCCAATTCCAGCGTATCGAGCTGGAGCAGGTTAATTACCTTTTCTGGACCGCTAATGTCTTCCTCTTGCCCTTCCATTTCAACCAGTTCATTTTGCTGTTGCTCTTTTTGTGCAGAACGTTGCATGGAATAAGCACCGAAGGCTAATAAAATCGCCACTGGAAGAGTTAAAAAAAGTCCAATCGGTGTAAAAATACCTAAAATAAGAATCGTTCCAGCCACGATATAAAGAAGCTTTGGATAATTAAACAGCTGTTTCATTATATCGGAGCCTAAAGAACCATCCGATGCTGCTCGAGTAACAGTTATCCCTGTGGCAGTGGAAATGAGTAAGGCAGGCACTTGGCTAACCAATCCATCCCCTACAGATAACAAGGTGAAGGTACTGGCAGATTCAGCAAATCCCATGCCATGTATGGCCATCCCAATGATAAATCCACCAACGACATTGATGATCAAGATAATGATCCCTGCAATCGCATCGCCTTTGACAAATTTACTGGCTCCATCCATGGACCCGTAAAAATCCGACTCCTGTTCGACTTTCTTACGGCGCATACGAGCTTCTTGGTCACTGATTAACCCAGCGTTCATATCGGCATCAATACTCATTTGCTTTCCAGGCATTGCATCCAAGGTAAAACGAGCGGCTACTTCCGCTACCCGTTCCGAACCTTTCGTGATGACAATGAATTGGATTACAACAAGTATTAAGAATACGACAAAACCGACAACAGGACTTCCTCCAACGACGAACGATCCAAACGTCTCAATCACTTTTCCTCCATCGGCATTTGAAAGTATCGAACGAGTGGTCGACACATTAAGTGCTAAACGAAAAAGTGTAGCTATTAATAATGCGGTTGGAAAAATAGAAAAATCTAATGGTTCTTTTGTATTCATAGCCACCATCAAGATCAACAATGACACACTAATATTAATAATTAATAGAAAATCCAATAATATTGTTGGCAGTGGAATAATCATCATTGCGACAATCATTATGACAACAATCAAAACGGATAAATCTTTTGTTTTCAAGTCATCATCCCCTTATAGCGACCTTCCTGAAAGTAAACATAAGCCAAAATCTCTCCCACTGCATTAAACATCTCTTCTGGGATGGGCTCGCCGACTTCCACTGAAGCAAATAAGGCACGAGCGAGCGGCCTATTTTCTACCGTCATAATTTTATTTTGTTTGGCAAGTTCTTTGATTTTTAAAGCGATATAATCTTTTCCTTTGGCAATCACAACGGGCGCATCCATCGTTTCAAGATCATAGCGGATGGCCACAGCAAAGTGCGTCGGATTGGTGATAACAACGTCGGCCTTTGGCACCTCTTGCATCATTCGATTCATAGATAACTCGCGTTGTTTGGCTCTCCGCTTTCCTTTAATGAACGGGTCGCCCTCCATTTTCTTATATTCATCTTTGATATCCTGCTTTGACATCCGGATTTTCTTTTCATATTCAAACTTTTGAAAAAAATAATCCGCTGCCGCAAGGATCACCAAAATGCTGGCTACTACGAGCCCGATTTGGATGGTTAGAGAACCTATGAATCTAGAAGAATCCCAAAGGCTTTTTTGACCGATTAAAAACAATTCGTCTTTCTGTTTCCAAATCATCGAACCTGCGATGCTGGAAGTAATCACAATTTTTAATATCGACTTAATTAATTCCACCAGCGACTTAAGGGAAAAGATCCGTTTCGCTCCTTCAAGTGGGTTAAGTTTTCCTAAATTCATTTTCAACGATTCGGGGTTGAACATAAATCCAACCTGTAAATAGTTGGCAACAACACCCGCCACTACAACAACGGCAAAGATGGGTGCTACCAATTTAACAACCTCCCACAACAACTGGTTGAATAAAAGTTGCGTGCTGGAGATCGAAATATCCCAAAGCAAATATTCTTGGAAGCTCCGACGATAAATAGTAAGACACCCGGCAATTAAGCTCTTTCCACCAACCATTAAAAAAGCGAAGCAGAGAAGCAAGGTGAGAGCTGATGCGACTTCCGGACTCTTCGCAACCTGCCCTTTTTTCCTTGTCTCTCGACGTTTATTCGGGGTTGCCTTTTCCGTTTTTTCACCAGAAAATAATTGTAGATCTAAACGAAGCAGCAAGATTTAAGCCCCCATTATTTTCAGTATAGAATTCATTGATCCAAACATGGTTTCAAATAGGACTTTTAGTAAATAAAAGAAACCAGGTAAAATAAAAATATACATCAAGAAATGGATCAAAATCTTGACTGGAGGGAAAATAGCAAACACATTCATCTGTGGTACGGTCCTTGCGATAATACCTAAGGCAACATCGACAATAAACAACGTACCAATCAGTGGCGCTGCCATCATAAAACCAATCATAAACATTTGCTGGACACATTCCAGTAGAAAGGTGGACATTCGGCCGTCCATCAACGCAGGAACATAGGCTGGCAACGAAATCCAATCAAAACTAGCTAATATCCCTTGAATAAGGAGATGATGACCATTTGTTGCAAGTAAAACCAGGATGGCTAAGATATTTTTGAACCGCCCCGTTAATTGTGAATTCGTCCCAAAGGTAGGATCAAACAGACTCGCCATCGAAAAGCCAATTTGCAGGTCCAATAAGGCCCCCGCCAGCTGGACAGCATAAAATAGGATATTCGCGACCATTCCTAACACGATTCCGACCATAAACTCTTTAAGAATCAATAGGACCATCGTCCCCAGTGAAAAGGTGTGGATCGGTTCATTAATTACCCCGACACAAAGGACACTAAGCACGATACTAAAACCAATTTTGAAGCGGGCTGGTATTTGACGCCCAGAAAATACTGGGACGGTTACCATAAATGAAGTGATTCTTACGAATACAAGTAAAAAATTCAACAAGGAAGAAGCATCAATATTCATCACTTACCCCACAAATTTGGAGAGATTCCCCAACAAATTTTGAGTGAAATCAAGCACGTGCCGCAACATCCATGACCCGAAGACAAGGATAGATAGGAATACTGCTATGATTTTTGGGACAAACGATAACGTTTGTTCCTGTATCTGTGTGGTGGCTTGAAAAATACTTACCAATAACCCGACCAATAAAGCCACACCGACAACCGGAGCGATGACAATAAGGATGGTATAGACAGTCTCTTGGGCAAGTCCGATGATCATTTCAGTAGTCATGGATTACACTTCCTTCTTAAAAACTCATCAGCAATGATTGGAAAATTAAATGCCAACCATCTACCAAAATGAATAACAGAATCTTAAATGGCAATGAAATCATCACCGGCGGCAGCATCATCATCCCCATCGACATCAAGATACTCGAAACAATCATATCAATCACTAGGAATGGGATAAAAATAATAAATCCCATCTGAAAGGCTGTTTTTAATTCACTAATCGCATAGGCAGGAACTAATGCAGTTAGTGGGATGTCCTTCACTTCTTTCGGTTTTTCCATCCCTGCATAATCCATAAACAGCGCTAAGTCTTTCTGACGTGTATGTTTGGCCATGAATTCCTTCATCGGCGTACTTCCCGCTTCATAGGCTTCTTGCTGCGTCATTTTCCCAGCCATAAACGGTTGCAATGCCTCTTTATTTATTTGTGAAAAAGTAGGACCCATGATAAAAAAAGTCATAAATAGCGAGAGCCCAATCAATACTTGATTGGGTGGCATTTGCTGGGTACCAAGGGCATTACGAACAAACCCTAGGACAACGATGATACGGGTAAAACTCGTCATTAAAATAAGAATGGCAGGTGCAATGGACAGCACCGTAATTAAAAGGATAATTCGTAACGTATTTGAGACTTTATCTGGGTCGCTTGTGCCCAAGTCTATTCCTGGAAGAATCGTTTGGCTAGCTTCAACGGAAAAGGCAGTAGAAAAGACACCTAATAAAAGAAGCGGAACAAGTATAGCTAATTTTCGTCTCATTAATCCTACTCCTCTCCGTTAATTTTCCTTATTTTCTGCATCTGCTTTCGAAAAACAGTGTTCCAGCCTTTTAACGAATCATTAGCTAACCAATTCGGTGTTTGTCCATCTCCTTGATTTTCATAGCTTTCAAGAAGATGTTGATATTCTTCCCCTTGGGAAATGGAGCGGATCATGGTTACGTTCTCTCCTACACCGATGATATAAATCGTCTGACCAATGAGGAGGACCTGTAACGATTTGTTATTACCAAGCGCATGACCGCCTAATGGGAGGACGAGGCCATTTGTTTGCGTCTGGCGGCTTCGTTTAGCTAGAAAACGCAATAACACAACCAATAAACCAATAACCAAGATAAACGAGAGAATAAATTTGATAAATAAGGGAAAGACGGAAGGTGACCCGCTATCCGCGACTTTTGTCGATGGAGGTGACGGTTTCCCCTTTTTTTGGATAGAGTCATAGGCGGAAATCTCGCCGTTAGAAGTTGAACCCGCGGCAAAAATAGTGGGTTGAAAAGAAAATAAATAAAAAAACAAAACAAATAAAAACATGGTGCGTTTCATGATTGTCTCCTTCCTTGGAGTTATTTCTAATTGTTTAAATTTGCCGCGATGGTAGCTGCTAATTTGGCATCAGATTTTGCTATTTCCGTTAATATTTGTGACCGACTCGTTGTGTTGATATTTTTCAAAAGATTCATTGTTACTTGTGAGTTCGTCCCCATCATCGATTGAATAAGGCGAGCAGATTGAACAGGCGGCATCCCTGCAACCGTTTCTGCTAAGGTTTCTGTTGGGCTTTCATGTTTAAGGGCAAGGTCATGTACCTGTTGTGCAAGCACGTTTTGATTGGTTTCATTTAGCCCTGCAATCTCTTTTAACAACATGGATATTTGAGCTGCTTTTTTGACATCCTTCATGCTCCCAAGAATACTCCCTTGTAGTTCTATATCTAGTTGGGAAAGAGTTAAAGAAGCTTCTTCAAGGGACATAGAAGCAATTATTGCAGCAGCTTTTGATGCAGGTATATTGGCATAAATTCCTGCTACTTTTTTTATTTGTTCCTGAACACCTTGTGCTTGCTTATTTTCTAGCTGTTTTTGTAATTCTTCGTTGTTTTTCTTTAAAACCTTTAAGTCATTTTGATCGGAGCTTAGTTGTTTATTCAACTCGGATATTTGTTGATCCATTTTTTTCAATACTGATTGGTTCTTTACATATTTGTCTTTCCAGTCATTAATATCAGCGGGCTTTTTGGCCTCTTTGGAATTAGAATCTGGAATGATATGGTTCACGACAGGAATCTTATTTCCCCAATCTTGAAATGTCTTCCACACAGGAAAGCCAACAAAATTTAACAGGAACAATATTAATAGAACGGTAATTAGTAACGAAATTCCCCAGAATAAAATACTACCTAGTTTTCCGCGTCGTTTCTCTTCCATTGGTTAATCTCCTCATATCCTTCGGGTATAGCGTAAGACGGCCATTTCATCCAACATGGCTTGTTCACTTCGGTCCAGTTGCTTTTGAAAAGCTTCCATTGATTTCGCCTTCCACTGGTTCCACATTTTTGTTTCCTGATTTTTTTCGATTAGTACTTGGTGTTTTTGCTCTACTTCCTGATGAATTTGCTGTGATTGATCCTCCAACCGTTTCATCCGAAGGCTTACATGGTCAATTTCTTGTTGAAACGCTAAAATTTCTTTGACCGTTTTTCGATCAACATCATTGTATTGGTTAAAAACATTCTCCTTGACCACTTCTAGCCCTTCTAACTCTTCCGCTAGTTCCAATTGACGAAGTTTAGTAGTACCATACTCTTGCTTGGCAATTTCCTGTTCTTTTTCTTTAACATCAAGCACTTTTTGAAAAGAAAACGTAAATTTCATCGCATCATCGCTCCAAATTGTGAAAGTAAGAAGGACTCTGCCTCCTCTAGCTGAGAAGCTTCATAAATTCCTTGTCGTAAAAATTTATCCATTGTTGGCTTTAGTCGCATCGCCAAATCGATGTCCCGATTCGAGCCTTTCTTATACGCACCAATATTGATTAAGTCTTCTGCTTCATTATAGGAAGCAAGTAATTTCTTAAAGTTTTGTGCTGCAATTAAATGCTCGTCCGAGGTAATTTCGGTCATGACCCGACTTGCACTGTTTAATACATCAATTGAAGGAAAAATTCCTTTCCCAGCAATTGCCCGGTTTAGGACAATATGTCCATCGAGAATTCCTCTTACGGCATCTGCAATCGGTTCGTTCATGTCGTCCCCATCCACCAGAACCGTATAAATGGCTGAAATCGATCCTTTTGGTCCCGTTCCAGCCCGTTCCAATAGTTGTGGCAGCATCGCAAACACAGATGGAGTATACCCCTTGGTCGTAGGAGGTTCGCCAATCGCTAAACCAACTTCTCTTTGTGCCATAGCAAAGCGAGTGACAGAATCCATCACAAGTAATACGTCCTTTCCTTGGTCTCGGAAATACTCTGCAATGGAAGTCGCTGTCAAAGCACCTTTTATTCGAATAAGAGCTGGTTGATCAGATGTCGCTACGATGACGACAGACTTTTTCAACCCTTCTTCCCCTAAGTTTTGTTCAATAAAATCAAGAACTTCACGTCCTCGCTCTCCAATTAAGGCGATGACGTTCACTTCAGCTGTGGTATTTCGAGAAATCATTCCTAGGAGTGTACTTTTACCGACCCCACTCCCAGCAAAAATTCCCATTCTTTGCCCCTTCCCCATGGTGAGTAACCCATCAATCGTTCGGACACCAACACCTAAGGGTGAATGAATCCGCGGACGACTAAGTGGGTTAGGGGGTATTGCGTGGGTAGGCACTTCTTCTAAACCTAGTGGTAGGGGCTTGCCATCGATGGGTTGACCCAAACCATCCAGAATCCGTCCCAGTAATTGGTTGCCGGCCTTTACCCTCATTGGTTTGCCACTTGCGACCACATCACAGCCTGGACCGATGGAGCGGACCTCGCCAAGCGGCATAAGCAGCACCTTGTTCTCCTTAATACCGACAACCTCCGCTTGAATGGGAGTCTGTGACTGAGAAGGGTAAATCGAACACAGTTCACCAATCCTTACGTCAGGTCCTTGAGATTCAATCGTAAGTCCGATGATTTGTGTTATTTTTCCGTTGACTCTTACCGGGTCTATATTTCTAATGAGCTTAATATATCTCTTAGTTGATAATCCCACTTTCCGGCTCCCTTCTCGCCTCTAGAATGACCCTTTTAATTTCCTCAATTTGGGTATCAATACGAGCATCGACGCTGCCGTAAGCAGTTCGGATAATACATCCTTTTGGTGAAACGGAATGGTCCGGGATGACCTTGATTTCTGTTTCCCCGTTAACAACAGCAATAAGGTGGATCCGCTGTGATTGGATAAAATCAAAATCATCAGGATGAACACAGACCGTAATCGACTCTTTTTCTTTAAAGCGAAGAATATGTAGTTTAATTAACTCCACAAATTGATCAGGACGACTTTCTAATTCCTGTTTAACAATTTGGGAAGCAATTACCGTACTCAACTCAAGTAAAAACGGTTCTGCTTCTGAGATAATCGCATCCTTTTGTTCATAGGCTGCTTGTAACAAATATTGAACTTGCTCTAATTTTTCTTGATATTCTTGCTGAATTTGAGTCCTAGCTTCCAGTTTTCCCGTCGCTAGTCCTTCTTCATAGCCCTGCTGTTTTGCTTCAAGTGATAAGGACTCTAGCTTCTGCTGGTTTTCTTCCCACCATTGATTGATTTTAGCTGTAGTGGAGGCTTCTAATAATCGGGCCGTTTGCTCCGCCATTTCTATAATCGCTTGCGCTTCTGCTTTAGCCGCTTGAATCAATTGGTTTGCTTGTTGCGCCCCAATCCCCTCATCGCCCTCCTGCGGTACCTCTTCAGCTATAGGTTCTCCATGGAGGTTTAATGGAATAAGGGGCTGGCTAATGACCTTCACTTCTTCTATCAAAGAGAGATTAGTAGACTTAAAAACTTTAGAATAGGATGCCATCAGTTCCACCTCGAGCAATGACGATCTCACCAGCGTCCTCTAAGCGGCGAATGACAAATACGATTCTTCCTTGCGCTTCCTCAACATCTTTAACTCTGACTGGACCGAGGAATTGCATATCTTCTTCGAATGTTTCGACCATCCTTTGCGACATGTTCTCAAAAATAACTTTTTTGACTTCTGGACTGGAGGCTTTTAATGCAAGGAGTAGGTCCTGATTCTCCACTTCCTGAATAACTCGCTGAATCGCACGCCGATCAAGATTAATGATATCTTCAAATAGAAACATCCGTTTTTTGATTTCTTCTACCAATTCCTCATCTTTCATACCCAGGTGCTCTAAGATACCTTTTTCTGTACCACGGTCCACACCGTTTAGGATATTGACGATAGATTCTATTCCACCTACCACCGTAAAGTCCTCACGGATCGTAGAGGCTAACTTTTGTTCCAAAATACCTTCTACTTCTTTAATTACTTCTGGTGAAGTTTGCTCTAACAACGCGATTCGTCTAGCGACATCGAATTGAAGTTCACTAGGAAGTGATGATAGAATCATGGATGCTTGTTGAGTCTCCAAATGGGCTAATACAAGCGCAATCGTTTGCGGGTGCTCATTTTGCAAGAATTGATAGATTTGCATAGCATCAATACGTCGGGCAAACTCGAAGGGTTTAACCTGAAGTTGTGATGTTAATCGGTAAATAATCTGTTTCGCCCGGTCCTTGCCTAGCGCAGATTCCAATACATCCTGAGCAAAGTTAATCCCGCCGGTTGCCAAATAATCCGAAGCAATGCACATTTCATGAAATTCCTTCAACACTTCTTCTTTTTCTTTACCATCCACTTTATGAATATTGGCGATCGAAAGAGTAAGCTCATCAATCTCCTCTTCAGACAAATGTTTGAACACTTTTGAGGAAGCATCCTTTCCCATCGAAATGAGCAAAATTGCTGCTTTTTGTTTTCCAGTCAACCTTAATGCTGTCGCCATTGAAATTATGCCTCCTCTTCATGTAGCAATGTTCTGATCACTTTGGAAAAATCTTCAGGTCTTTGTTCAAGCAATTTCTTTAATTGACTTTCCACGCCCATATCTTGTTCAGCAAAATAATCCGGTTCTTCGACTGGAGCTGAATACGCCATCTCCTCTTCAAAATCAAGTTGATTTTGTCGTCTTCGACTCATTAACCACCAAATTAGACCGCCAAGTAAAATCATACCTAATGCTATTCCACCAGCGATATAAAGCCAATTCATGGTAGAGCCCTTTTGTGTAGTGGAGTTCGTCGCAAATGTATGCGGGAAAATCGTAATTCGTTGGTCAATCTCTTGTTGAGTTAAATCGGGATGTCCAAGTGCCGTACGTACTGTATTGGCAACGATATTTTGAATGTTATCTTGTGTCGCCTTCGGTAACTTATTGGGTGAGCCTGGATCGGATTCAACCCCAACATTTATCGTGATATCTTCGATTTGATACGGACTTTTTATTATTTCATTATTAATTCGATTGACCTCATAGTTCACCTTGTTATTCGATTCTTCGTAACTACTATCCCCACCAGAACTAGCACCAGTATATCCAGGAACATCGGTTTCACCTGATCCCACCACTCCGCCTGAATTTGATCCTGTCCCAGTGGCAGTTTTGGAACTTTTATCCGAGCTTATCACAATACCGTTATTATTTTGATCTACCGGTTTAACCAATTTTTCTTCTGTTTTCACTTTATCAAAATTCATTTTAATAAAGGTATGTACATAGACTTGTTTGTTCCCAAGGACTGTTCCTAGCAATCCTTGAAGATTCTGTTGAATATCTCGTTGTAAATCTTGTTGAATTTTCCGCTGTTCATCATACTTATCAACTGACTGATCGCCATTGGTAGTATCCTGTAGAGCTAATGTCTCACTGTACTGATTCATGATGGTAATGTTATCTACCGGGAGTTTCGGTACACTGCGTGAAACTAAAGTGTAAAGCGCCTTAATTTGCTGTGAGTTAAGTTGTACCCCTGGCTCTACTTCAACCATTACTGAAGCGCTAGCAGTTTGTTCTTGGCCTTGTCTGATAAACACGGAATCTTCAGGTAAAGTCAAAATGACTTCAGCGTTTTTGATTCCCGCTACATGTGTAAGGACTTCAGCGACTTGATTTTGCATCGCTTCACGTTCAAGAATATTGTATTGTCGATCTGTTGCTCCGAATGAGAGATTTTGTCCAAAAATATCGTAATTAATTTTGTTATCTTTTGGATATCCCTTCGAAGCAAGACTCACGACTAAATCGGATGCATCTTTTTTCGGAACAAGCAACATCGTTCCATTATCAGATATCTTATAGTTGGTTTTCCCTTGTTTATCCAATTCAGCTTTTATATCCCCTACTTCTCGCTGCGTCAATTGACCTGTATAAAGAGGTACATATTGCGGACGAGATGCTAAAAAGATAAAAGTAGATAAGGCCACTATAAGAAATAAGAATGTCCCTATGAGGAGCCCTTTTTGTTTCAAGCTTCTCTCTTTCCAATAATTATTAAAATGCTCTCCGGTATGTTTGATTTGATCTATCCATGATCGATTCATTTCTCACCCTGCCCAGCTTTCCATCATTCTTTAAATTTGCATACGCATCATTTCTTGATATGCTTCCACTGCCTTATCTCTGACGGTTACCGTCATTTCCAATGCTAACTGCGCTTTCTGTGAAGCGATCATGACATCATGTATATTATCAATCTCACCTGTAGCCACTTTTGTACTTAAATCTGCGGCCTGCTTAACTGTGTTATCAACATTCTCCAAATATCCTTGGAGCACGCCTGCAAACGAGGATTTGGATTTATCAACTTCAACATTATGAAATGGATTTTGATTAATTTTGATTAATCCACTACTTACATTTGAAACATTCATCTATATGCCTCCTAACGGCCCAATTCTAAAGCTTTTAACATCATTGATTTTCCTGTATTGAACGACGTTACATTCGCTTCATACGCTCTTGATGCAGCAAGCATATCAACCATTTCCTTTGACAGATCAACATTTGGCATCTTAACATAGCCATCCGCATTAGCATCAGGGTTCGTAGGATCATAGATTGTCTTAAATGGTGTTTGATCGTCTACAATTCCAGTCACTCGCACCCCTTGTAGGTTTGATTGTAAACCAGCTTGTTTTTGCATTTCCCCCTGTAAAACCTGATTAAAGGCATTCTCTCTTGGTTCCATCACGACCATCTTCCGGCGATAGGGTTCCCATACTCCATTCACTAATTTTCCACGGGTAGTTGAGGCGTTGGCAATATTAGATGAGGTTACATCCATCCTTAAGCGCCCAGCAGTTAAGGCTGATGCACTTATATTTAATGAATCAAACATCGCGGTTAACGCCTCCCTCTGATAGCAATCGATAATTGTTGGAATTCACTAGTTAATTGCTGCGTTAGCGTATAATACCACAATGAATTTTTCCCCATACTAGTCATTTCTTTGTCGATATCTACGTTATTGCCGTTGTTTTGCATGACTGTATCCGTATTCTCTACAGTTTTTGCTGTTGGAATGTCAGTAGATTTCCCAATCGTGAAATGACGGGAGTCGGTACGGTTTCCTACAAAATTTGTTTGATTGGATAATTGCTGCTTTAAAATATCCTCAAAAAAAACTTGTTTTGTTTTATATCCAGGAGTTTCCGCATTCGAGATATTATTAGAAATGACCTGTTGACGTAAACTGGAAGCACCTAGTGCTGATTGTAGGATGCCTATATTATTCATGAGGACGACTCTCCTTTCCATCTTAAGACAATTTTTGATTATTTTTGATAAATATCAAAAAAGACTAACATTCTACATCAATATACTAAAAAATAGGCTCCATAGCCACAATTTTTTTCATAGCCGAAGTCATCTTCACAATTTTGTTATACTCTAAGCCGTTCAAAAAACTTATTTACTCCAGATACCCATTGATTGTTTAGACCGGTAGGATCATTATCTGCTCCAATTGGTGCATACTTCGCACCAATCTTGGAAATACTGGATAAACCTATTCCTAAATAGTTCTTACTTAAATTGCGAGCCATATCCATTATGCTATCTTCAATGGATGAGTACGATTTCAAGCCATTTACGCCCATCATTCCTGCGACATTATTTTTTTCATTGGCTGCACGGGATTTCCCATTGCCTGTTTCATGTTGAGCGATAGCCGTAAGTAACGCTGGATTGATATTAAACCGCTTTCCAGCTCGTACAAAAACCTCCCCCATTCCTTTTAATTTCCCATCCAACATTTGATTTAATTTATCTGGGTTAAATGATTCGAAACGTAATGGTTCATTCGCGTTCAAAGACATAGTTTGATCACTTATATTCCTGTTCATTTCAGAAATAATATTAGGAACCACAGAATTGATTTGAGGTATTGTCGATTGAAATTCCTGTTGCATCAATAGTTGACTTAAGACTGCAGCAAAAAGATTCTTTCCATCAGAAGTGGTCCCTTCCATCTGGGATCGTAAATTTTCAGTCCTAGATAGTGTATTAACTAGCATTGTTTTAGTAAACCAATTATCACTGTTAATCAATGGATAGCATCCTTTCTTTCCACGTATTTTTTGTAACAAAAATCATCCAAAACAACTAAAAATAATCGCTTCTCATGTATTATTTAGGGGAATGAAGAAAAAACATGATCATGAAAATTTGATTAGGTGGTCAAACAATAAGGAGTGGGATTTTTCAGTCTTTTTATATTCCATCCCCACCCCATAAAACCTTATAAGTATTACATGGTTCTTTCTAACATCCCGCTAATGTCTCCTAAAAATTCTTCCGAAAGCTTGGAAATATGTATGAGTTGTCCATCTTCTATTTTCGCTTCTACTAAAATAATCGTGTTTGAATCCAGTATTTGCTTCATTGCAAGAATTTGCTTTCCCTTGTATACCACATTTTTCACAAGGTAATAGGTATCATTTGTTGGGTTTCCCATTGTAATTTTCATAGGTTTTTCGAAGCATGGTTTCATCTTTTTATATTCCATGAAATTATAAAGTTTACCATTCCTTCGATTGGCTGTTATTCCTTGCTGCCGGATCATGAATATCTTCCTCTCCACTAACTGGATATTAAAGAGTACTATGGTCTTCCTTTGCTGAAGCAAAAAAATAACCTCGCCTTTACCAAAAGGGGAGGTAATAGACAAAAATATCTTTGTAGACACAAATAATCTATCTAGCTAGATATTTAATACCTATGAAAAATACCTTGATCTTTAGGTAACTGGCTGACATAGTACAAAATGCACCTTAGTCCCTATAGCTTTGCGTCACTGATTTTCATCAGCTATGCCTTTAACAAAATACTGTATTTGTAATTTATACTAATCTCTTAATAAATAATAGAATGTTTTTCCAATATCGAATATACTACTATTTTATCATTTATTGTCGAAATTACTAGGTCAAATGGTTTATTTTAGTCATTATTTCTCATAAATAATACGTTTTTTACGTAAATAAGCATATTTTCCACCGAGCGATAAGGTCACGGAACTGTCACTTTTCATTTTTTATCTTTTTTTTTGCAAAAAAAAAATGCATGATTTATGCATTTCGTAATGTCATCAGTCACAATATTATTTTTTAGAATCTAAAAATACCCCATTTGTTTGTTTAAGATATGGTCGAAACTTTTTTGAAACCTGTTTATTTTGTTTAATTTGAATGAGTGAGTTTTGAGTTTCAGTAATGTTTTCTTTTAAAAGAAAAGTTAAACGTTGATCAAGACAACGAGCGTCTTCCAACAATTGTTTTGCTTTTGCTGGATACTGGTATTCCGGATGATCAGTCTTAAACGCCTCTACCTGGATCATCATGCTGTTTCGATTATTTAGCAGCTGTTCAAAATCCTCAAAATTTTCTTCTTTTAGTGCACGATCCATGTCTACAGTGATATCATAAATGGTTGCAATTAATTCGTCCATTGGTATACCAGCCCTTAATTCTTAGTATTCTTTTGCTTCATAGCTGTTGACCATGTTTCCGATAATTCTAAAGCGTGCCCTTCCACTTCTTCTAATAGATCCAAACTTTTATGAATATTGGCCTCAATTAAGCGAGATTTCATATAATCATATAGGGAAAGCAAGGAATCTGAGATGGTGTATCCTGGTTTCAAGGTCACTATTAATTCGCTCAGAATATCTTGGGCTCTTAGGTTGTAACTGTGGCTTTCCTCTAGATTATTTTGTTCGATGGCCATTTTGGACTTACGGATGAATTTAACCATGCCTTGAAATAACATGAGCGTTAATTCTTCTGGTTTAGAAGTAGTGACCGCTTGTTTTTGATAGGTTTGATAAGGATTACTAAATGCCATGTTTGATTACTCCTTTTAAAATCCATTTCCTACTTTCTATTTTTTATCGGTAAAAAAGAAAAATAGTTAAGGAGATCAAGGTTAATTTATTGGATGTCTTTTGCTAATCAAATTTAAAATCAATTTAGGATATAACTTAACTACTGACTCTAAGTACTAATCCAAAGCTGTCAATAATGTAGTTTAGTCTTTGATTGTAAGATTTCAGTTGTTGGATTTTTGCCGCATCACCTAAGAGGTTAAAGGCTGATATTTCCTTTGCCAATTTAGAAACCTCTAATTGCAATTCATCATTACGCTTTTTCTCCTGAATGAATTGTTGTTCCTTTTTCATTAACTGTTCTCGTATTGCTTCTTTTTCAAGATTGACTTCCGATTTCATACTCTCTATCTGTTGAACTGCATCCTGATTCTGCAGTGCTAGGTTGGTAAGTTGGAATAAACTTCTAAGCAGTTCGTTTAAATTAATCCCTGGAAGTTGTTGTACATTGGAGATTAATCCCGATAAAATGTCAAGCAAATCATCATTATCTTGTGTAGGTGCCACCTGGTTAACTTGAGTTGCTAGCAGCGTATCCCCTATTACTTCAGTGGATAACACTGGAACATCCTTCTCTGTAATCGTAATAAATTGATAACTATTTTGATTGGCTGCTTCCTTTTTATCTTTTGACTTAATAAGGGAATAATATTTATAGTTAACTGATTGATAGCCACGATTTAATAATTGGGCTACTTCCTCCAATATCTCTGTAATATTTAGCGCACCTTCTTCTTGCCGTTCCTTAATATAATGAAACATGAACTCAATTTCGATTTTAATCCATTTTCGGTTAACTTTTTTCGAATCCACAAGAGAATGGTTTGCATATTCAGAGCTATTCATAGTTAACATCAGTAAATTATTGTAATAAAAAACCAATGATCCATTTCGTAAACGGTTTTTAGTTTCTAAATTATGAATGTAATCTTGTTCTGATGGTCCTACTTCTTGATTCATTATTGCTTCTTTCATCTCAAATAATGCAGATTTTAAACTCATTTTAATACCTCCAAAATGATTACGAGATTTGAACGTACTTGGTTTTACAAACTTTTTTGCCCATCTACAAAAAGGTAAAACTAATTTTGACTTTTTCAAACTCTCTTCATATACGATGTTTTACTATATGATTCGCACTTATGAATTTTTTTTGGGTGTATATCAAAAACTTAACATTTATTAGGTATAATATAATCATACTAATTTTGTAAGGATTTGTAAATGATTGGTTTGAATTTTTAAAAAATAAGCTTTGAACCTGATAGACTTCGTTTTAATTACCTCATTATTAATGATAGCCCTCTTTTTCATAAAGCGGGCTTAGGATGTATTTTATTTTATCTTTGCAATGATTTTGACTATCGTGACATCAAGCGCATTTGCCTTTGTTTTTCAAAACAATGTTGAACGATTTTCATTTGATCCTGCTTATCCATCTCAATAAACTTCAAAGCAACATTTTTTCTATCTTGATTTTTGATCAAATGGATTCGTTTGATTTGTGCTTGAAAGGGAATAAGCGCTGAGTTCTTGTTCTGTATAGCAGGAACAACCAAAGTCCCCGAGACCACTTCTCCTTGCTGCAGTTCTAAATCCAACCCACAGCTAAATAAAATTCCACCTGCGCTTATATTGATGGTGTTTAGCTTGGTTTCATTAAACAACAGAATTAAATGGGAATTCACTCGAAAATTATCACGTCGTTGAATCCTAATGATCTCTTTTTCTTGTGGCTTCGATATTCGACATAAAGGGATCGTGTCGTTTTTTCTTCCGATGATTTCTGTTTGGAACTTATATTGATCATCATCCATCATAAAGATGACATCTACTTGCATTCCTTCCATTAACAACCCAATCATATTCCTATCCAAAGGGAAACTAATTAGAATCTCATTTTCCCCAATTTCTGCGATAATCGACCGACACGATTGATCATGGCTTTTTATATCAATCATAATGTTCTGATTTACTTTGGGATACATCGACTACACCTGCTATCGTCATTATTAACATAAAAATTGTCCATTCAAGTTTATCAGAAAAATAGGAAAAAGGATACTGTTTATTGGAAATACTAGCCAATAGATAGTTAATGATTTTTTCATCAGAAATCCAAGTTAAAAAAGGGCTAACACAAAAGCTGCTTGTGCTACCCCCCATAAAATTAACGTAAAAAATCAACTAAGGATGTTTGAATGATGCGTGCTCCGATCGATAAAGCAGCACGCTGGACGTTTTCCTGTGACTTTAGATCGATAATGGCGCGAGAAATATCCACATCCTCTTCATTTGATAATAAACCAGTCGTGGATACCTCCAGTCCATCGAGGCGTGATATACTTAGCTCCATACGGTTCACACGTGCACCTAATTCAGAGCGTTCCTTCAAGAGGTTATCAATCTGACTATCTAATTTATCTAAATGACCACTCGCGCCTGTATTCGGGGAATTAAAATCAGATACGATATCTGATAAAACTTTAAAAATCCCACCAAGACCGTCGTTATTAAACACATTGGTACCAGGGACATTGATTTGCACAATGTTGGTCTGTCCTACTTGTAATTCCAATGACTCATGGTTTGTGTTTCTAAACTCTTTCGGTAATCCGGGTGCTGTCGGGTCGACGTTATAGGGCGGGTTTTTCGTATCTGTTCCCGCAAAGATATATTTTCCAGCAATCTGAGAATTAGCAATTTCCCCTAAATGTTCTTTTAACTGATTGATTTCTTCAGCAATCGCATAACGGGCACTTGGATCATTCGTTTCATTTAGACCTTTGACCGTTAGCTCGCGGACTCGCTGCATGACAGAAGTTACCTCATTAAGGGCGTCATCAGTGGTGGTCATCCAGGCGAGCCCATCATCGGCATTCCTTTTGTATTGTTCAATATCATTGAGAGAAGATCGATAAGTCATGCCTCGTACCACAGTCACGGGATTGTCCGAAGGTTTCGTTACTTTTTTACCCGTGGTTATTTGATTTTGATATTTTTCCATGGCGCGATTATTTACCTGTAAATTATTCAACATATTTTGATTTAGTATACCTTGAGTCACACGGAAGCCCATATTATCCCTCCTACAATCCTACTCGGCCCATGCCATTGATTAATTTGTCCAAACATTGATCCATTGTCGTCACCATCCGTGCAGCTGCATTGTAGGCTTGCTGAAATTTAATCATATTGGCCATTTCTTCATCCAAGGATACTCCTGAGATGGATTGTCGGCGATTCTCGACCTGGTTAACAATCACTTCCGTGTTGCTCTGCATGCGCTGCGCCTCTTGAGAATCAATCCCTAATTGACCAATAATGTTCCGATAAATATCACCTATTTTAGACTTAATATCGGCCATGTCTTGAGCGTTTTTCCCATTTCCAGTTGAGGATTCCCCTGACCCTGAAGTTTCCTCTTTGGCGGCAGCAATCAAGTACAAATTGTTCATAATATCAGGATTTACCACCAAGTCTTTTGCTGAAGTCCCTTTAAAAAAATCTACATCAGTGGCTGGTTTTGTTTCTAATTTACCATTGTTATTAATCAAATACTGACCATTATGATGAACATCATTTACTGCTTTAGCGAATGTCATAGCAAGTTCATTTATTTTATCCCTCATAGTAGGGATGGTTGATTTCGTACCGCCACCCAGAATACCAAACGATTCAATATGTCCCAACAACTCACCAGATTCTAAGGTTATCTTACTCCCATTAATAGTAATTTTATCAGGGTCCACTAATCCAGTGGTTGGATCAAAATCGATTCCAAGGGTATTAGCTGTTTTACCCGAGACTAAAATCCCATCGCCAGCGGAGATATCAACCATACCATTCCCCTTGGCATTTGGGGTAACCTTAACATTGACAAGTTTTGATAGTTGATCGATAAGGACATCCCGTTGATCATACAAATCATTCGGTTGATAATTGTTCGCGACCAGGCGGGAGATTTGTTCATTTAAACTGCCAATTTGTGATGCTATTGAGTTTACCTCTGACGTTTTGGTGGTAATCACATTTTTAAGATCATCCTGCATTTGATCTAAGGAATCCGATATATGTTTAAAGGTTTCAGCTACTGCCACCCCTTTTTGTCTAACGACACCGCGTGCGGCCTCACTATCTGGGTTTTTGGCTAGCTCCTGCCAGCCTTTCCAGAACTCATCCAATGCATTAGCTAACCCATCCTTAGTAGGTTCATTTAGTAATTCTTCTATTCTCGTTAACGTATCACTTTTTGCTTCCCAGTAACCCAAATCTTTGTATTCACCGCGCAATTGCGCATCCAAATAGGCTTCTCTTAATCGTACAAGACTAGTAACCTCTACACCTGTTCCTAATTGCACCCTATTAACGGAAATCGAAGGGGTGGCTTGCATTTCTGCACGCTGACGGGTATACCCAATCGTGTTGGCGTTGGAAAGGTTATGGCCGGTAACGGAAAGTGCTGTTTGCTGAGCTGAAAGTCCTCTTTTCCCCAGTTCAATGCCATGAAACGTTGAAGTCATTCATTATCCCTCTCTCTATCAAAAAATAAAAAATCGATCTATACTTTTGCATCCAACATATTCGAATATCGATTCTTTGCATTTGGTCCATACCCGATGGCAGGCTCTTTCCGAACGAGCATCCCCATCGAATATTGGATATACGTAAGGGATGTTTGAATTAATTGTTGATTGCTTTCGTTTATTAGAGTAATTTTCTGAACTATTCCGCGAAGTTGTTTAGCAATGAAATGCAAAGTGGTCTTAGTCGTGGTATCGTTCTGTATGTTGATTAAATCCTCTAGCGTGAAGGATTGGCCGGTAAGACCCTTTTGAGCCATATATGCTTGAACTAATTGCGTTCTGTTTTGTTCAAGTCTTTCAATTTCATCAATACACGAACTTTCACGATTAATTATGCTCTGAATATCCTGAACATTCCCATCAACAAGAATCTTCCTTTTTTCTTCGGCTAAATCGAGTAAACGTCTATGAGCGTCAGTCATTGTTTCCAAAGTTTGAATAAGTTTATTCAGGGCTTCCATTTTCTTGTCTCCTAATAGGAATTATTTTTCCAAAATTCAATCATTTTATCAGCAATTTTACTGCTGTCAACTTCGTAAGTCCCATCGGTAATTTGTTGCTTCAATTCTTGCACGCGATTTTGTTGTTGCACTTGTTCTGACATCATCGCTTGAGAGATTTCTCGGCCACGTGTTGATATTTTCACTTCCGCAGATGCGGATGCCTTTTTTGCTGTATTTGGTATATTTGAACGGTTCTGTTGATTTTGGTAGGTAAAAAAACCGGATTTCAAATCATTGATTCGCATTAATCGTTCCTCCCTACTTTTCCTATATAATAATTATCGGTGGGTCTCGATAAAAGTTTAGGCAAAATGAAATTAATTCTTACCTGAACGACGTCAACAACTCGGTGAGGTTACTACTTCTTTTAACCAAACTGTTTCATTCGTCCATATTTTCACTAACAGCTAACCTCAATAATATGTCTAATTGTATCAAAATAAACGGGATTTTACATTATGTATTTGGAATGTTTTTGATTACTTTTGATTTGTTAAACCGATTATTAATAGAAAACGCAAAGAAAGCAGCGGAGAGGGTAGATACTTTTGCTCTCCGCCACTGATAACTTTAATTAATACTTCAAATATAATCACGATTCCTTATTCACATTGATCCCAACAAAGTCGATTTGAAGCTGTTGCCTTTGCCGAAGATACACTTCCGTCCTTCCAGGTGTGTAATTGTGTACCGGTTTATGGAGGGTGACTTCAATTTCAGCTCCCCCTTTTTCCCAATCGATGTGCAGTTTTGTGGGAGTATAGTGAAGTTTAACGGAACCATAACTGGGGATAAAAGCAATATTGAAATCTGCTGGTCCTGGGTTGGCCTTTTCCAATGCGATGGATGAAAAGGGATCGGTCTTGTTTTCAATCGCTGCTAATTGATCTCCCTCTTGGGCAATTTGTGCTACCGCCTCTAACCCTTCTTGTTTGGAGAATTCCGCCAATTCTGCACTTAACAAACTTGTCGGCTTGAAACCCAGTTCATTCCATGCCTGTTCTTGATCAATTTCAAGATGAGATGGCTGGCGTTCAATATTCATCTTAGCTGGGATCTGTTTAATCGATTGCTCAGCGGGAATTTGTTCAATTTCTTGCACCGGCTGGGTTGTACGCAGTCCAATTTGCGCATACGTCTGGTGCAACCGAATTTGTGGGATTTGCATGGATGTGTCACCGCCTTATTTCATTTCCAATTTTTTATTAATGGCTGTTATACTTTTCTATCAACTAAAAGCCCAATGTAATCCGTCATCGCTGCATACATATCTAGTAATTTCTTCGATGGGATTTCTTTAATCACTTCATTCGTTGTATCATCAACAATCGATACATAATATTGTTTTAATCCATCGTGGTACTGGAATTTCAAGTGGGAATTAGAAGCTTTTAAAAAGTCATTCATACTATTGATGACTTTTTCCATAGTTTCTTTTGATGCTTGTTGTTGAGGTTGATTTTGTTGTTCAGCTGAGATTTCTTTTATCTTTGGAATCATTTCCACTGGCTTTACTTGGAAGTCTGTTGATTGACTATTAGAATTAGACAATTTCTCTAACATGTCAAATCCCTCCTATAACAAGTTATTTTTATATGAGTTATCGGATGAGAGATGGAAATGTTTAGGGCTAGTGATTAAAAGGGGGGAATTGAGTGGTGCAAAGTTGTAAATGATTAAATCCGTCCATCCCTGGAACCATTTCATTGAATATCTCTTTGTAACTTATTTATTTTCTCTTCGCTTCAAATATCAAATTAAAACTACTCTAGCCATTTTGGAAAAAAGTATGAATACATAAGAATACATAGTGAAATCGTTGCAGAGTGAATTTTAGATATAAGATAGTAAAAAATTATTGTATAATCTTCAATTCCATCGTTCATACGAAGTCATAAGGGCGGTGATTTAAAATATCATTTTCCCTTTGTCGTTTGTGTTGTATTTCATCATTCAAATAGAACCACCTCAATCATGAAATCGTAAGCCACTCAATTTCCAGTTTGAGCACGTCTTGATTTAGATTGAGAGGTATGTTAGGCCCACTGCCGACTCAAAACACCTTGGTGTCTCGGCTTTCGAGCAAAATCATACCTCCTGAGGCTCAATATAAAGAAATTCCATATTTTCTGGTATCAAAAGGAAAAGCTGCTCACTTTTTGATGATCGGAGCGGCTCAAAATGCAGTTAGCAAAAACAATCTTATTTAAATATAAATTCAAAGTTTATTTAATTCACAATTAATAGATTTTTACAACTGATTTATGAATAGTCTTTACTACTATAATCTCAAAGTACAAACGATAAGTTTTTAATGTTTCCTTACACAATGCTTTTAGTGAGTGTCACTATAGGCATCCCAGTTTCATAACTAACATCATACACATATTTATCTGTCTTGATTTGAACAGATTTGGCCATACTTTTTTCACTATATTCAAAAGAAATACCTTCAAACACATGTGAAAAAAAAGCAAGAAAATCCGCATCAAGACCATGACTTGTTGATTTGAAAATATTCCCATCAATTTCTTTTGGTCCTATTTCATTATACAAACAATGAGCGACTTCATCACAAAACGATTGTTTTTCAATATTAGTGATTAAATTATCATTTGTCCCATGATAACAAACAATTTTACAATTATTCTCAAAGAGACGGTACAACAAACGCAAATTTAAAAATGTCTCATCTAAGTCGAGCTTAGCTGCAAGGTATTCAAATTCAGTTTGTAGAGTCATCTTCCCAATTTTGGTCGTTAAATATCGAGAAGACTTCAAATATGCCGGGAATATCCATGCAGAATTATCTATAAGCAAAGAGAATAAGTGTGGAGCTAATGCATTGCACAAATAACTCAAATAAGCCCCATGGGATTGACCAAATAAAATGATTTTCTCCCTATTAAATACAAACTGATTATCCTCAATAATTTTTATTACATAATGCAAAGCAATCAAATTGTCTATTGCCTGCATAATGCCCATGTCATTAAAATTTTCCATTGTTTCATTTAATACTTCTTTTACCGAAATATTCAGATTGTAATTACTCCCGATTTCTAAAAATGCATTTATATCAAAACCATTTGAACATATCCGTTCAAATTCCATTCTTGTAAATATACTAGCAAGTTTTTCTTTAGAATAGTTTAGATTCACCGTTTGACTACCTTGCATAAATTCTTGTCCAAAATAATCACACTGAACTGTTACAAGATTATACTGATCAGCGAAAACAGAACGCATTTTTTTATATACATTCGACCTTGAGCTGGCACCAAAACCTGGAATTAACAGTAATATACCTGTTTCACTATTTACTCCACCATCTGGCTCCGAAAAGTAAAAAGTAAAATCTCTTGGTCCTCCATTACAATATATGTTAGGATGACCTGGCCATCTTAACTCATAATCCTTTGACATGGTAAAAAGCCCCTTACATTTACTTTTAGCACCTTTCATAAGTGCTAAATCTCCTTTTGAGTAAAACAAAAATCCTATTGCTCAATCCTTTAAACTTACTTGTCTTTTTCTTTTATTCATTTATTTATTATTTTCTATCTATATTGTCATTAAGAATATCTTTCCAATTTGATTGTTAGTACGAAAAAACCTTTATCTTAGTTTATTTTCAGAATTCACTTTCTTTTTAATCAAAAACTCACATAACAAAAAATCATCTTCAGTATCGATATCGTAGGATCGACTATTCGGCATTATATACGCAGATGTTTGTGTGGTTATAAATGATTTTGTTTCAAGCAACCTGTCTGTTCGTGCGACATAAACCGCTCCATTTAGTGAATACACTATAGGAAGTTCCTGGCGTCTTGTAACTATTTCATTTTGTGGAATTAATGGTTCTATTAATTCATTATCTTTTATTGTATACATCCAGTAAGGTGATTTTTCAGGATATGTCACACTGACGCATGCAGGTGCTCCAGTTTCAAACATCTTTTCAATACAACCGTCAATATCCTCAACCTGCCTCATAGGAGATGTTGGCTGTAGTAGTACCACAAAATCATAATTTGGCAATTCTTTCAATGCGTGAATCACAGGATCTATTCCGGGTGTTTGATCCTCTGCAAGATGTCTTGGCCGAATAAAGGGAACCTCCGCTCCATAAGCTTTTGCTACTTCAATAATCTCAGAATCCTCTGATGACAGAATAATTCGATCAATATATTTAGATTTTTTCCCTTCCCCTATCGTCCATGCAATTAATGGTTTCCCAGCCAAATCACGGATATTTTTCCTAGGAATACCTTTAGATCCACCACGTGCTGGAATAATTGCCAATACTGTCTTATTATTAAGCATAAAAAGTCTCCCTTTATTCTTAAGTAACCTTTTTTTCATGAAACAATGTTATTTCATTTGTGATCCATCAAAGAGATTCTTTTAAATTCCATTCACCAAACAGATTTTTATTAAAAATATCTTTATTATAAAATTTATCTATTATTTGATAAAATTCCGTTTGTGAGTATCCAAGAAACTCTATAAAAGATTGAACTGCTTTTTGATCAACTCTATGATCAAATTTTTTAACCAAATCAATCCCCTCTTCTCTACTAATCAACCCATATCTAATAAATTTTGATGCATAATCAGTAGCAGAGGCGTGACCGAATTTAGGATACTTTAACCAAGGATGGACTAAATAGGCATATGAATCAACCTGATCGAAGTTTTCAAAAGTATGTTCACGATTCCATTCATGGGTCAAATCCTTAAAACCATTTTTTTTAGCAAAAATGTAATTTGCATAACTATTCCATCTAACAAAATAACTTAAATAAATTGGTTCCAACTCTTGAATTTTTTCACCTGATGGTGGGTTACACATGCTTAAATCCATTAGTGAAATATTTTCATCAATTAATTCTTCAAAGTCTATCCCAGAAGCCACTCCATTGTTAATCTGATCCTTAGCGGAATATGTTTCAACTCTTTGTGCACCACCATATTCATAGCTGATATTTTCTCCATATACAATAAGTGGAATATTAAATTTACTAGCAATATTTAAAGGAAAGGTATAAATTAACCTATCTATATACCAGGTTGGTTTTCCATATTTTTCGAATGTTTTTCTCATAATCTGCTTTTGAGCTCGTAAATTTGGTTTCAAAGAAATAATATGACAACCAAAACGTTCAGAAATATTCTTTATATTATGTTTGCCGGCTTCAGTCATTTCAAAGTTATCTTCTACTGAAACTAGTAACGGATTCATATTTAATAACTCTTTAAAAACGTAAACTTGATAATGACTATCTTTACCACCACTAACTGCAATAATACAGTCATATTCAGAATCATCTTTTCTTCTGTACTTATTGCAAAGTTCCTCTAATTCTTTAAATCTTGCATCCCAATCTGTACTTTCTTTTTTTTCTTCTGCACGACACGCTTGACATACACCTTCTTCATCAAAAAATATGCCAGGTCTTGTGTCTGGCATAACACATTTTGTACAGTATCTCAATTTAATCATCCTTTAAATTTAAGTTATCTTTTTTGTAATATATTATGATTAATATCTGTGTTAGCTTGCTCATAATCATCTAGTCTACCAATATCAAGCCAGTATTCACTCAAAGGATAAGCTGATACTTCTTGTTTTTCATTCATCAACTTTTTAAAAAGATCTGGCATATCATAAAACTCATCTTTCGGTACAAATTTTAATATTTCAGGACTCAGTACATATATTCCAGCATTAACAAAACTTTTATAAACTGGCTTTTCATTAATTGAAAGAAGTCGGTGCTCCTCAGTTTCAATTACACCGTACGGTACTTGATATTCATATTCCCGAACACACATTGTTGCAAACGAATTTGTTTTGTTATGAAATTCAATTAATTTCTCGAAATTAATCTTAGTTAGTAGGTCTCCATTCATTACAAAAAAAGGTTGAATCGGTTTTTCTGCTAACAATGACAACGCTCCAGCTGTACCAAGTTTTTTTGTTTCCTCAATATATGAGATATTTACACCGAGATGTGTCCCATCCTGAAAATATTCTTTAATCATTTCTTTCATATAATTTATTGACAAAATAAAATTAGTAAATCCAAAGCTCTTAAAACTATCAATAATTGTTTCTAATATAGGTTTATCTCCAACTTTGAGCATTGGTTTCGGAACATAGTTGGTCAAGGGCCGGAGCCTTGTACCAAGACCTCCCGCCATCAAAATTACGGTATTTTCTCTTTTTAAAGCTTGCTTAAAATCATCTATAAAAAAGATATGTTGAATTTGTTTTTCAAGATTCACAATTGGTAATTGTTTTAGTTTTAGTTTAACCATAATTTCATTATAATATAGAGGACTCTTCCCGACCATTTCATATACAGGGAACATATTCATCACTTTGTTTATTGATTCATTCATGTGAATACCTTTCAGTAACCCTCGACGAATATCGCCATCAGTTACCGTTCCTAGTATATGCATTTTTTCATCAATCACAACTGCAAACTGCATTGACGTTTCATCTATTATTTTCATTGTCTCCACAATTGTTGTAAAAGGTTGAATCAATATGTCTTGCCAACATTTCATGAGCTACATCTCCTTAGCAGGTACACCAAATGCTTTTCTTTTATCATTTATACTTTGTAGAACAAGAGAGCCAGCTCCAATTAATACATGATTTCCAATTTGAACATTTTGAATTACTGTCGATCCTGCACCAATATGAGTTACTTCTCCTACGGTTACATTTCCTGAAAGTGTTGTACCAGGAGCTATGTGACAATGTTTTCCAATTTTACAACCATGGTTAATACTAGAAGATGTATTAATAATTGTATTGTCAGCAATTTTTACAAAAGGTTCAATGACAGAACCTGCCATTATTTGTACACCTTCCCCTAAAGTCGAGTATGTAGTAATAATTGCACTTTGGTGTATAACAGATGAGAATGTGTAACATTTTTCCTTAAACTGTTCAAAAATTTTCGACCGTAACGTTGGAACACTTACTGACCCTATACATAGAACAAGTTCAATGTCACCACTGTTATATGAGCCAATTATTTCATCTGTCCCAAGGTAAGGAATATTAAAGGGATTCTCTTGAAACTCTGGTGCTGTAAAGCCAATTATTAAGCGATTTTGCTGCAACAAAATGCTAGTCAATACCTTCGCATGACCACCATTTCCAATCAAGATAACTGGTTTATTCATCAATGAGCTCATCTTCTTCGTAGTTTTTTGATGCTGTTTTACCAATAAGTGACCAAAATTGTGAAGGTGTCATGCCACTACCAGGCCGCTTAACAGTTAAATTTTCTTCAGTAAATGATTGACCAGCCAGAATCGACTTCGCTGCCACAAGGCTTTTCCTCACAACTATTTTATTCTGTTGCTCATTTATAGTAGGTATCTTTTCAGAATTACCGAGCGATTTTTCAATAAGACGGATTGCTTTTACCATCTCAGCTAATTCATCAGGTTCTAGAGAAGCATGGTGATCTGGACCTGGCAAATACCTACTTACAGTAAAATGTTTTTCAATCACTTGAGCTCCACGAGCAACAGCGGCAAATGGAACATAAATCCCTTCAGAATGATCAGATAAACCGACGTTCATTTGAAATTCTTGCTTCAAAAGATCCATAGCTAGTAAATTAATATCTGTGAAGGGTGTTGGATATTCTGTCGTACAATGCAAAATTGTCACATAATCCCTTAACCATTTCTTTGCTTCAGAAGTATGATAAAAAGCTCGTACAGTATCAATTTTTACTTTTTCATTTGGGTAAGCCAGCCCGAACGCAATAAACGATAAAGATTCATGAATCTCAACCAAAGACGCCATGCCTGTTGATAAAATAATAGGTTTCCTTTTTGTTGCAACATAATGAATAAATGGAAAATTCGTTAACTCTCCAGATGGAATCTTCACCATATTAATTTTGATTTTATCTATCAAAAAATTTACACTTTCATGATCAAAAGGTGTCGATAAGAATTCAATTTTTTTTTCATCACAGTATTCTTTAAGCTGAAGGAATGCTTTAAAAGAAAGCTCTAATTTCTTCAGCATATCAAATTGAGAAGTTTCTTCCCCAATATTCTTTATTTGATATTTAGCCTGCTTTGCATTCTTTGTCACAAGATTTTCAGTTTTATAAGTTTGAAATTTTACTGCATCTACTCCAGCTTTCACTGCTGCATCAACCAGTGCAAAAGCAAGATTAAGGGAACCGTTATGATTCACTCCAGCTTCAGCAATGATATATGTATGATTTATCATAAGTCATAAAACTCCTTCTGTATCAAAAATGAAGGTAATTTTTTAATAGTATTCACTATTTTTTGTGAAACGTTTCCTTCGCCAAAAATCTGTTCATAACTACCTATAAATTTTAATGCTACTTCAATACCTTTTCGAATAGATTCTTCATTAAGCTCAGCATCAAAAACAGAGGTTGGTCGTTGTCTGCCCGCCTGTCGATGACCACAATTCAAAGTAGGAGTCTGAAGATAGGGCACTTCTATAAGTCCACTTGATGAATTACCTATGACAGCATTAGCATGTTTAACTGCACTTAAATAAAGCAACTGCCCCAGTGAATCAAACAGATAAGCATTCTCATTTTGAATAGTATATTTTTCTATTGCCTCGTTAATCAACCGACCGCCGTTATCTGCATTCGCTTTTGTAAAGATAAGGTTCATGTTTGAATATTCATTTAGTGCTGAGAGCAACGGATGGATTCCTTCCACATCTCCGTTCGTTTCAGGGTGATATGTAATAAGTAAAAGAGATTTGCTCTCATCAAGTTTTAACTGAGAATACAACTCATTTTTTGATAAAATTGGCAACTTTAAAATATTTTCAATTCCTAATGCACCTACATTCCATACCCGACTAGGTGATTCTCCTAGTTGAATAACACGTCTTCTATGCTCCTCAGTGCTAGTAAAATGCAATGTTGCCATTTTTGTTATAGAGTGACGAATAGCATCATCATAAGCACCAAATGTTAGTTCACCACCATGTATATGAGCAATAGGGATACCAGTAATAATGGCAACTTGTGCAACGGCAAGCATTTCAAAACGATCTCCCAGAATAACAAGCAAATCCGGCTTTAATTTATCAAACACATCTGAAAATCCAATCGTTGCAAGCCCTATTGATTTAGCTACTCCTATTGATGTATCAGATGACATAAGCATTTCTACTTTTTCATTAATCAAAAATCCATCTTCCTCAATCTGCTTATACGTCAACCCAAATTCAGGAGATAAGTGCATACCTGTAACAACCAATTGTAATTCTAATTCATCATCTTCTTGTATTTCTTTCATTAACCAATACAACAGTCCATACTCAGCTCGTGTTCCAGTTACAAAACAAATTTTCCGTTTAGTCATTGAATGCATTGTCCTTTATTGGAGTTGATGGAATATTAATTACGCAATTATTTAATTCATTCGTTACTGACAAATCCCCTTTTGGGCATTTCATATAAGGGGTCAATTCATGCATCGGTGTCCAAATTGGTCTAGCCATTGTCCCTTCATCATTTAACACACCTAACACGAAGTCACGATTATATTTTTCTGGATCTAAGATTATCGTTTGAAGCCAATAATTACTCCTTCCAAATGTAGGATTGGTAAATAATTCTACTCCATCTATTTTTTCAAATAGTCTTTGATAGCTTTTCGTTAATTGTATTTTAGAAGCAAGGAAACCATCCATCTTTTCAATCTGCGCACATCCTAACGCTGCATTGATGTTTGGCATCCGATAGTTAAATCCAATTTCATCATGGCGATATTCCCATCGATGGGGGATTTTTGCAGTGGTCGTAATGTGCTTAGCATAATCCGCCAACTTTTCATCGTTTGTTAAAATGACACCACCTCCGCCAGTAGTAATAATTTTATTACCATTAAAGCTGAGAGCTCCTACACGTCCAAATCCACCAGTATGCTTTCCTTTATAGAACGATCCTAGAGATTCCGCCGCATCCTCAACAAGAACTAAATTATAACGCTCACAAACCTCCATTAATGGATCGAGATCCACCGGATGCCCAAATGTATGCATTGGAAGGACTGCACGTATTATCCTCCCTGTTTGTTTGTTAATGAGCAAACCATTTTTAACCACTCCTATTTCTCGAATATATTCTTCGAGTTTTACTGGATCCATTCCAAGTGTTTCTTCAGATACATCAACAAAATGTGGAACTGCCTGTAAATATGAAATAGCATTTCCTGTTGCAATAAATGTTAGGGCTGGCATAAACACTTCATCATTGGCTTTTACACCCGCAATTTTTAATGCGATATGCAAGGCAGCTGTGCCATTAACCACAGCTATAGCTCGTTTAACACCAGTAAATTCTGCAAGTTTTTTTTCAAACTCATCTACATATTTACCTACAGACGAAACCCAACCACTTTTAATACACTCAGTCACATATTTTATTTCTGTTTCATTAAATGTTGGCTCATGGAGGGGTACAAAATCCTTATTTCTATATATCCCCTTTATTTGTTGGGCAATATTACGCCATTGTTCACTCATATGTTATATACATCTGCCTTATATTGTAATAAATTCACTGGATTCGAAAACCACTCTACGGTTTCCTTTATGCCCTGTTTAAAGCCTTCAATCCCACCGTATGACGGCTTCCATCCAAGTAATTCTATTGCTTTTTGATTATCAGCCCATAGGCGTTCTACTTCACTTTTCTCAGGTCGTAGACGAATTTCATCTGTTTCAATTTCAATTTTTGTACCCATTACATCAGCAATTACTTCAGCTGTTTCTCCAATGGAAATTTCATAATTACTACCAATATTGATTACTTCACCAATTGCTTTTTTACTATTCATAATTGAAATAAACCCACTCACTGTATCCTTTACATAGTTAAAATCTCTTGTAGGACTTAATGCACCTAGTTTAATTTTCACCTTTCCAGATGCTAGCTGTGTTATTATGGTCGGAATAACAGCTCGTGCTGATTGCCTTGGACCATACGTGTTAAATGGACGAATGATTGCAACTGGTGTTTCAAAAGAGCGATAAAAAGATAGTGCCATTTGATCCGCACCAATTTTCGAAGCAGAGTACGGAGACTGTCCTTGTAATGGATGATTCTCATTAATTGGAACGTACAGAGCTGTTCCGTACACTTCGCTCGTGGACGTGTGGACGATTTTCGATATACCAAATTCACGAGCCGCTTGCAATATATTTAACGTTCCTTTGATATTTGTGTCAACATACGTGTCAGGAGAATGATAGGAATATGGAATTGCTATTAACGAAGCGAGATGTAAAACTGTATCGCAGCCTTTCATTGCTTCTTTCACTCCATTTGGGTCACGTATATCCCCAGAGAACACTTCAAGATTCTTTTTGATATCTTTTGAAGTAGAATCAAGCCATCCCCATGAATTGAATGAGTTATAATAAACAAATGCTCGAACATCGTATCCTTGCCGAATTAATGTTTCAGTTAAATGGGAACCGATAAATCCATCGGCTCCTGTTACCAAAATTTTCATGGTTTCACCCTTTTTCATTTTGCTTATATAGAGTTTTTATTCTTTCATTCATCTCTTCTTCAAACGGTATCATCAAACGTAAATGTCCCCTGCAATCCATAATAAAACTTTCAAATATTTGTGCAATAACATGCCCTTTTCTAATCACATCTCTTTCAAATCGTATTGCTTGAGTCTCTTCAGTGAGATGTTGATTTTGTACTCGAACCATCGGTTGGACAAATGCCTTAAAAAATGCGTTATTGCAAATCAGCTCAAACTCTTTATCCAAATAGTTAAATCTTTTTTCTAACTCCTTCGTTTTCTTTAAATTTGCCGAAGCCTCAATTTTATGAAGTTCATTTAAGACGTTTTGAAGACTCTTTTCGAGGGAGATCTTAGCCAATTTCATTTTTTCTATTTGTCTCATTGTGTATGTCATATCGTAAGAATTTTTGAAAATAAACCAGTGTGGTGTCACAATATTAGGTTCTATCAATTTTTCTGATATCACTTCAGAAAGAGGTAAAAAGTTCGTCCCTCCAATTTTGGCTCCACCTTTTGTCGTGTTAATCACTTCAATATTTCTATATTGTGAAATATACATTTCCAATTGTTGACGCATTCTTAAGAAGTCTTCATCTGTTTGAACATCGTCTCCATATACATCTTTTACAGTGAATAGTTCCTTTTTTTCTTGTTCAGATAATTGATTTGAAACAAAGTCATAGTTTATTCCTTGCGCATAACGGTTATCATTCTGATAAGCAAGGTTTTGACCGACAAAAATAATTTGTTTACAACCAAGCTTGATTAATAATTCAAATGTAATAACAGCAATAGATGGTGCATCTTGTATTACATCTATATTTTTATAATCATTTAGATAATACGGTGAAATCGTATCTTGATTTGTTAACATGTGTACCAATATTCCTGGATAGTTCTCCAAAGTCTCAAATCCCACTGAACTACCAAAAATAAGGGGAATATCCGCAATATTCCGTTCCTTTAATTTTTCAAATACAATTTGGTTTTTATTAGTAGGATCATAGGTACATGCTGCATCAGGAAAAATCCCTTGTTCAATCAATGCATTAATAGCAGAGCCAACAGAGAAAATATAAGCAAGTCCGTGTTCTTTGATGTATTTTAAGTTTTTTAATTCCTCGTTCAAAGATGGCCCTGCAGCGACAATAATTGCTGGTTTCCCTTTAAATACTTTATCATCAATATCTCTCAAAATATTTGGAGTTTGAAGGATTTTTGGAAAGTTTTTGATTGAATTGATGGTCCATCTTTTTTGAAAAGAGGCATCAACTGCTAGATTGCTTCTCTTTTCTTTCAACACATTCACTAGAGATTCCATTACAATCTGTATTTCAGCATCGAATAAATTCTTATATACGGGTAGGATAAAAATATAAGTTTGTTCCTTTAGTAATGAATTTAGACTACTCACCTCTGAACGAAGTTCCTGCTCGTTAGTAGTAGAAAAAATTGTCACTAATTGATTAATAGGCAATTCGTTTAGGTTTAGTTGAGTTAAAAACTCACAAAGAACATCCAAATTTGGTTCAAAAATAGAAAATTTCATTTCCGGATATTCACTTAACATCGCTTTAATATGATATCCAAGTCCTACACCAATAAACAATATATGTTTATATTTGTCCATTTCCTTTAACTGAATGATTAATCTTTCTGCCTCAGTTACAGGATCGTATTTACTGTGTAAATACAAGGTTTTTTCATTTATATTCAGCTTTAAAGTGGGTAAACCTTTTTTAGAATTCTCAAGAATAAGAGATTGTTTATTGCTTCCTGCTTCGCATTTTGATATCTTTTCCATTAAGGGACGATTGTGAATACGTAAAAAATTGCGATTCTCAATTAATATCATTCCGTTTTCCCTCTATGTCAATTGTATTCTTAACCTCTGTTTCGAGTGTTTCAAAAAGTGGTAATAACTCATATTGAAGTACATCTGCAATTAATATATGGTCTGTATTCTTAACGGCCTCCACTAAACTAGCTAATTCCATTTCAAATTTTGTCGTAATCTTAATGCATTCATCCCAATTTGCTGGTCTTTCATTTGTCTTATCAATCAGTTCCACCATTTGAATTAACCATTGGATACCTTCTAACATATTAGAAAAGTCCGTCCAATTATTTGAACTAGGGCTTTGATAGAATCCATCAGCAACTGTCGTTATTTCTGGAATAGCGCGTTTCAAATAATCATCGGTCATATGTAGTACCTCATTTACAAATTCGTGAATGGTTTTTACAACTACTTCAATTATTGAAATGGATTCAAGACATTCTAGTAAATAACTTTCTGGATCATCATATACTTCTTCTCCATCAATTTTTAGATGACTAAAAAAATATTGATCGGATAAAAATTCTTTTATTTTATCAAAAATTTCTTCAACTGAAGGAAATCTATCAAAATGTATAGTTTGATTTTCAAATATTAGTTTCAACTTTTAATACCCCCACTTATTTGCGTATAATACTATTATTTAATAATATCAGATTTTTAATCAAAATTGCTTAATTGACAATACAAAAATAAATTTATTAAATGGAAAAAGAGCTCTAGCGATGCTAGAGCCCATTTTAAAAACCAACAAAATTAACGTAATAATTGAAGAACAGCTTGTGGTGCTTGGTTAGCTTGAGCAAGCATTGCTTGTGCAGCTTGAGAAAGAATTGAATTCTTTGTTTGATTCATCATTTCTTTCGCCATATCTACGTCACGAATACGTGATTCTGCAGCACTTAAATTCTCAGAAGAAGTTCCTAAGTTATTGATAGTGTGCTCTAAACGATTTTGGTAAGCACCTAATTTAGAACGTTCAGCAGAAACTGTTTCAATTGCAGTATTAATAGCTGTAATAGCAGTATTTGCTCCTGATTGTGTAGTAATATCAATACCAGAAGTAACTGTTGCGTTTGCACCACTTGTACCATTAGCAACTCCTAGAGCATTTGCATCCATAGTTTTGATCGCAAGATTAATACTTTGACCTGCGTTTGCTCCAATATGGAAAGTTACATTTGCTGTCCCATCAAGCAATTTCTTTGTATTGAATTCTGTGTTATTAGAAATACGAGTAATTTCATGTGCTAATTGATCAACTTCTTTTTGAAGTTCTCCACGATCTGTATTTGTGTTTGTATCGTTTGCAGATTGAGTTGCAAGTTCACGCATTCTTTGTAAGATTTCATGTGTTTCATTTAATGCACCTTCAGCAGTTTGGATGAATGAAATTCCATCTTGAGCATTACGTGATGCTTGATCTAAACCGCGGATTTGTCCACGCATTTTTTCAGAGATTGCTAGACCTGCTGCATCATCGCCAGCACGGTTAATACGAAGACCTGATGATAATTTTTCCATTGATTTCGATTGGTTAGTTGAAGAAGTATTCAACTGACGAAGAGTATTCATTGCTGTAAGATTGTGATTAATTTGCATAATTGCTTTTCCTCCCTAGAATCATTAAATTAATTTTTGATAGCAGTAAATCCCTTTTATACTTATCTATAATAAAACCCGATGGGTCTATTATCAAAAAAAGTTGTTTGGTTATGACTTTGTCTAAACTTCTATATTAATTAATAGTAATAAACAAACTCTTTTACATATATTCTTATCGGTTAATTAAACATTTTGTTTAGCCTTTTTGATCATTTTTTTATTTGCTTTCCAAAAAGAATTACTTGATATTCTATTTTCGGTTTTCATTTAGTTTAGTACTATAAATTATTTATCTTGGTTATTTTAAAAGAATATTAAAAAAGGGATATTCATTACTTTTATTTCTTCATTATTAATAAAAAAGGAATCTAGCAAAGCTAGATTCCTTCCATTTATTCAAAATTAACGTAATAATTGTAGAACGGCTTGTGGAGCTTGGTTAGCTTGAGCAAGCATTGCTTGTGCAGCTTGAGAAAGAATTGAATTCTTTGTTTGGTTCATCATTTCTTTTGCCATATCTACGTCACGAATACGTGATTCTGCAGAACTTAAGTTCTCAGAAGAAGTTCCTAAGTTATTGATAGTGTGCTCTAGTCGGTTTTGGTAAGCACCTAATTTAGAACGTTCAGCAGAAACCGTTTCAATTGCAGTATTAATAGCTGTAATTGCTGTGTTTGCACTTGCTTGTGATGAAATATCAATACCAGAAGTAACAGTTGCACCTGAACCACTTGTACCAGTAGCTACCCCTAAAGCATTTGCATCCATAGTTTTGATCGCAAGATTGATACTTTGACCTGCGTTTGCTCCAATATGGAAAGTTACATTTGCTGTTCCATCAAGCAATTTCTTTGTATTGAATTCTGTGTTATTAGAAATACGAGTAATTTCATGTGCTAATTGATCAACTTCTTTTTGAAGTTCTCCACGATCTGTATTTGTGTTTGTATCGTTTGCAGATTGAGTTGCAAGTTCACGCATTCTTTGTAAGATTTCATGTGTTTCATTTAATGCACCTTCAGCAGTTTGGATGAATGAAATTCCATCTTGAGCATTACGTGATGCTTGATCTAAACCGCGGATTTGTCCACGCATTTTTTCAGAGATTGCTAGACCTGCTGCATCATCGCCAGCACGGTTAATACGAAGACCTGATGATAATTTTTCCATTGATTTCGATTGGTTAGTTGAAGAAGTATTCAACTGACGAAGAGTATTCATTGCTGTAAGATTGTGATTAATTTGCATAATTGCTTTTCCTCCCTAGAATCATTAAATTAATTTTTGATAGCAGTAAATCCCTTTTATACTTATCTATAATAAAACCCGATGGGTCTATTATCAAAAAAAGTTGTTTGGTTATGACTTTGTCTAATCTTCTATCTTAATTAAGATTATTAAATAAACTCTTTTACATATATTATTATCGGTTTATCAAACATTTAGTTTAGTAGTATAAAATATTTATCTTAATTTATTTTAAAAGAATATTTACTAACCGGTATTCTTTACTCTTATTTCTTCATTATATAAAAAAAGGAATCTAGCAAAGCTAGATTCTTCCAGTTATTCAAAATTAACGTAATAATTGTAGAACGGCTTGTGGAGCTTGGTTAGCCTGAGCAAGCATTGCTTGTGCAGCTTGTGAAAGAATTGAGTTCTTAGTTTGGTTCATCATTTCTTTCGCCATGTCTACGTCACGAATACGAGATTCTGCAGCACTTAAGTTTTCAGAAGAAGTTCCTAAGTTATTAATAGTGTGTTCTAAACGATTTTGGTAAGCACCTAATTTAGAACGTTCAGCAGAAACTGTTTCAATTGCAGTATTAATAGCTGTAATAGCAGTATTTGCTCCTGATTGTGTAGTAATATCAATACCAGAAGTAACTGTTGCGTTTGCACCACTTGTACCATTAGCAACTCCTAGAGCATTTGCATCCATAGTTTTGATCGCAAGATTAATACTTTGACCTGCGTTTGCTCCAATATGGAAAGTTACATTTGCTGTCCCATCAAGCAATTTCTTTGTATTGAATTCTGTGTTATTAGAAATACGAGTAATTTCATGTGCTAATTGATCAACTTCTTTTTGAAGTTCTCCACGATCTGTATTTGTGTTTGTATCGTTTGCAGATTGAGTTGCAAGTTCACGCATTCTTTGTAAGATTTCATGTGTTTCATTTAATGCACCTTCAGCAGTTTGGATGAATGAAATTCCATCTTGAGCATTACGTGATGCTTGATCTAAACCGCGGATTTGTCCACGCATTTTTTCAGAGATTGCTAGACCTGCTGCATCATCGCCAGCACGGTTAATACGAAGACCTGATGATAATTTTTCCATTGACTTCGATTGGTTAGTTGATGAAGTGTTCAACTGACGAAGGGTGTTCATAGCTGTAAGATTGTGATTAATTTGCATAATTTCTTTTCCTCCCAAAAATGATTAATTTAATTTTGATAAGGATAAATCCCTTTTAAAATAATCTATAATAAAACCCGATGGGTCTATTATCAAAAAAATGATTAGAAGATGATTTTGTGTAAAACTTTTACCTTTATTAAGGTTATTAAAGGATTTCCCTTACATGTATTCTTATCGGTCAATCAAAAAGTTTGTTTAGCCTTTTTGATATTTTTTTAATTACTTACCAATTAGAATAACTTGATATCTCTATTTTCGGTTTATCAACCATAGAGTTTAGTAAGATCATCTATTTATCTTATTTATTTGAAGAAAATGAAGGATAAAAATAGTATTCAATTCTTTTATTCATTTCGTTTTACATAGAAAAAGAGTCATCCTCGTCGGATTGACTCTTTTTATCAATAATTTAATGACTATTGGCCTAGTTTTTGGGACCAAAATGAACTTTGAGAATTCAATTTTTGTAGTGCCTTTTCCATAGCATTGAATTTTATCCACAAGGCTTGTTCTTGAGCATTTACACGGTTCGTAACTTTGGTCATTCTTTCATCGATGGACGCCGCCTCTTTAGCCAAATCACTGTTAACAGAAATCGTCCCTGGTGCCCCAGCTTTTACTTTTAGTTGTGATAAAATGTCGCCAATCCGATCATAAACTCTGATTGCAAATCCACTTTTTTTGTATTTTTCAGCACTTGATAAAGTTGTATCATTTGGATTATCAGTTTCGAATTTTGTAGAAAACATTTTTTGGATATCAGTCAAATTACTCGTTAACAGCGACTTAAGCTTGGACTCATCCAACACTAACTTCCCATTATCCTTGTAATTCGTGCTTGTAGTAATTCCGATTTTTTGAAGAGAATTAAGATCTGTACTAATCCCAGCCCCCTGAACCGTTTCACTCAAACTGGTACGGAGCTGTGTAAGGAATTGCCGAATCGCAGGATCATTTGCTAGTAATCCACTTTTCGCTTTTTCTTCCCAAAGCTTAATATCCGCTTCTTTCATATCTTTCTTTTGTGCCTCGGTTAAAGGAGGGTATTTTCGGTTTTTACTTTCAGAAAGTTTGTCATTTAAATCTTTCACAAGCTCATTGTATTTATCAACAAACGTTTTCAGTTTGTCAAAAATCTTATCTGTGTCTGCTGCTACACTTACATTTGCCGGATTATCAGCCGAAATCACTGATTTTAATTTGATTTGAACACCATCATATGTAAAGGTGTTATCAGAAATATTGATTTTCGTTCCATTTATAACAACAAATCCAGGTATCGCTGCTGAACCGTCAGAATAAGATTCCTTATCTGTAAATAAATCGGCGTTTGCATTAATAGCTGCCGGGCTGTTAATGTTAGTAGTACCATCAGCAATCTTTAAAAAACCACGCGCTTCAGGGCTTGAGCTTGAGATTGTGATCGATTTATTTGCTCCCAATTCAGTGGTAGTAAAAACTAGTGATCCACCAACATTAGAGACTTTAACATTAGTTTTATCACTGTTAGAATTGATTTTTGCTATTGCTTGATCGTATGTACTATCTTTAGGTATTGTAATATCAATTCCATTTAATTTGAAAGTAATATCAATAGCAGTATCGCTAGAATCTATTTTGGCAGATCCATTTACTATTCCTGTTTTAAAACTAACCGAACCCCCTTTTTCTGGAGTAGCTAGCTGTGCTTCTGAAATAGTAAAGTTCATTTGTGTAGATGTACCAGTCATCGAAACATCCATCCTTGGATCACTCGAAGTTGCTTTTTGCGCGTTAAAGGTTCCTTGCAGCCTTAAATCTTGCATGGCGTCTCTGAAGCTTGCGATTTTCGTATTGATTTCTCTATATGCATCCGTTTTCCATGTGTTTAGAATTTTTGCTTGTTGTAATTTATCTAAAGGTATTCTGTTCACCTTCATCATGTCACTTACTAGTTTCTCAGTATCCATACCAGATGCTAGTCCAGATATATGTGTCGTCAAGTTAACCATATCGTGTCACTCCTTTTAATAAATATTTTTAATAGTATCATTTTATTTCTTCGGAATTGTGCATTACAGTTCTGAAAGAACTTCATCTTTTACAGACCATCTAATAGATATAAATAACCCACTACTATTATCTATCGGAGGAATCATAAAATAGTTTATGGGGAAGTTATTTTTTCTTTCAACTCATATCCGTTGTTATTTTTATTACTCGTATGATATGTAAAAAGCCGCAAACACCTAGCAGTAATTCACCAGGAAGCGGCCGTCTCAAAAACTCTTTTTGAAGTGATCATTAATCACTTCAATATATTATTAGCAATTCCTGACATCTGATCCGCATACGAAACCGCTCTAGCGTTCATTTGAAACCCCCGCTGCGCTGTCATCAAATCAGTCATCTCTTTCCCCAAATCCACATTCGATCCTTCTAGATATCCGGTTGAGATTTGCGTTTCTCCAAGGAGCATCATTCTCACATAAGTGGAAGCATTTGTCCCATTTGCTAATGCGGTTGGATCAATCGCAAATTCATTATTACCAACATTCTGTAAGACATGGGGATTTTGAATTTCTACAATGCCCACTTGCTGTGGAGAGATGGATGTAGTACCTTGACCATTTTTATTTTTTAGCTGAATTTGCCCTGTTGAATCAATGTTTACTTGATCCTGACCATCTAGTTCAATCGGTTTGCCAGTTTGATCTAGCAGATAACCCCCGTTTGCGTTTACTAAATGATAACTTCCCGGTTTATTTGCATCCGGACTTACGTGAAAATTCCCGTCGCGTGTATATCGCACATCAATTTGTCCACCCGCTGCAGTAGAAGGATAACCGACTTGGAAAAATCCATTTCCGGAGATCATCAGGTCAAAAGGATTACCTGTTTGAATCGCTTGTCCTTGCTGCATATCGAGTTGCGTTAGTCCTGTCCGTACGCCATAACCGACTCGTAGCCCATCAGGAGTAAGCCTTCCGATTTCCTGGTATGATCGAGGTTGATTGTTAATTTGCGAAGCTAAAATCTCTGAAAAGCTTTGGTCCTTACGTTTAAAGCCTGTAGTGTTGACATTGGCCACATTGTTTGCCGTAGTATCAATTTTTTGCTGGTATGATTGCAAAGCACCTGATGAGATAAATAATGATGTATTCAAATTCCTTATCTCCTATTCGTAAAGTTATTTTAATGCACATTTAGGGTAAGCACTACTCCCATTTATGGAAGCTTTACTTTATCCGTTCATCTTTCCAACTGAGTAAAGTTGTTGTAAGGAGTTATCGTACACGCTAATCACCTTTTGATTTGCTTCATACCCTCTTATCGCCATCATCATGTCTGTCATGGTTTGACCTGTATCGACATTCGACTGTTCAATGAATCCTTGGTAAAGAGAAATGCCAGGATTGGTTCCTCCAGCATCTTGAATAAATGGCACTGGATTAGCAGATTGGAATACATTCCCTCCAGAGCGACGAAGTTCGGCTGGATTTTGTACCACTGCGATACCAATTTGTCCGGCCAGCCTTGTTTTGGACGGATCATTAGGGTAAGCAATTAACTGGCCATCTGCGTTAATAAACAAATCTTCTTTACGAATACTCTCTGTGATTTGGATTGGCTTATGATCCGCTCCTAATACCTGGTAACCTTCCGATGTTACAAGGTGACCGTTTGCGTCCAAATCCCACTTCCCATTTCTTGTGTAGCCAACGGTTCCATCAGGAAGCTGTACGGCAAAGAAGGCAGCTGGTTTAACTAGCCGACCATTGACCATTTGCGCAGGAATCCCTTGATCTTCAATCGCAAGGTCCAACGGATTATCCGTTTGTACCAGTGCCCCTTGACCGAAACTAGGTATGCGTTCCTGTGTATACACACCGTTATAAAGTTCGCCAATCGGAACAGGCTGTCCAGGTAATTGGAAGGCGCCACCAAATGTGACGTTTCCTTTTTCATTAAAGTCCTGAATCCGCTGCATTAATAGTTTCGGGAATGCCCTTTGGACGGTATCATCCTTCTTATATCCTGGTGTTTGCGCATTAGCCAGATTATCGGCTAATGTTTCTTGCTTTCGCTCCAAAGAATACATTCCTGAAGCTGCCGTATACAAACCTCTTATCATGATTATACCCCCTTCTTAGCAACGTTGTTGAGCAGCCAGCTGTAAAATGAAGGCTACTTCACCGGATCCTTTTTCAAGTTTTTTAGCAATTTGATCCACGGAAAGTCCTTGATTCTGTAAATCAAAAATTTCTTTATACCTGTCATTTAATAACAAATCCTGCCCACTCATCGTTTTTCTAGTTGCCTTTATGGATGCTTCCAGTGTTTGTCTCTCAATTCTCCACTGCTCGGACTCCTGCTTTAATGTTTGCTGATATTGTTTAAGGGTCATTTTTAGTTCGCTGATTTCTCGAGTCAATTCTTTTTGGTTATCGTTCATTTTTTGATACAAATCCTCCTTAGGAGCAATCTTCCGCCGGAGCGAGCCCTGAACAATCAAATAAATGACGCCAATCAAATTGAGCCCTAAAAGGATTTCGTTTACATATGTTTGCACCTGTTCGCTCCCTCTCTAGTTATCTTATCTAAAGTAGTAATCGCCAGAATCGTTACAACGACGATAGCTTAAATTGGCTATGGATACTTTTTCCCCATCTATCTGCCGTGACATGATTGCCCTATCAACAAGGGAATGATTATGTATAGAGGTTAATTAATAAGCCTTTGATTTCTCCGATTCGTTCCAGGATGGATAGACCGGCATTTTGTTGGTTTAATACGTGATCCGTTAATTCCATCAATTTTTTGTCGAGTACTTGAACAGTTTTCAGTGTTTTATTCCCACCATACGGATCCCAGCTTTCGGTTTGGTACAAGCCCATCCCGTTTTTTGTTACCTCACCCATAAATTGTTTGACCAAATTCTTATATTTGCGGAGTTCATTAAACGTTGGCTTTTCGCTTAGCTGCACGCCTTGTTTATCAATGTCCTGTAGCAGTTGATGGAGGTGATCCTGGGTGAGTTCTTTGGAATAGGAGTTCATAATTTTTTGAAAAGATGCTGAATTAGCGGAATTCCGCTCGGTTGTTACTAGCCTTTGGTCACCCAAATTTATCCTTACCGGTTCTTGTATTTTCAAAAGGATTCACCTCCTAAATTTTACCTAAAAAAAACTATCAAAATACATCAAAATAATGTAATCATTATACCGTAACTTTACACAAAATTCATTAAAAATCACAGAATATCTTTTTTGTAGTAATAAGTATCTTTGGTGTGTACAGAGACAAATTTGCTTTCAAAGCTTGAGATGGACTCCGCGTGACCTAAAAATAAGTATCCATCATTGCTAAGTGTCCCATGAAAACTCCTAATGACCTCTTTAATGATCGCTTCATTAAAATAGAACAAGACATTCCGACAAAATATAAAATCAATTTGATTGTATTTTGCATATGATGAGTAATCGGTCAAATTAAATGGTTCAAATGAAACCATTTGTTTGATTTCATTTTTTACTTCATAGCCTATATCTGTTTCAATAAAATACTTTTTAAGATATTCTTTATTATCCGGAAGTCTTCTGAATGATAAGGAATTCTTTGAATAAAATCCTTTTTTGGCATGCTCCAACACCTTTTTATTAATATCCGATGCCACAATCCTAACTCGATTACCCGATGAAGCTTCTAACTCTTTTGCCAAGATGGCTAGTGAATAGGCCTCCTCTCCTGTAGAACAAGGAACACACCACACATTGATTAATTTTCCTGATTGTTTCTTTATCAAGTTTTGAAATTCTTCTAGTTGGTTGAATTCCCTAAAAAAGTAGGTTTCATTTATCGTGATATGTTCCACGAGTTTATCCCATTCTTTTGGGTCCTTTTGTAAATGGGGGGTGTATTCTTCTAATATTAACCCCAATTCATTAAGCCTTCTCGATACTTTCAAATCTAAACCTGCGAGATTCATAGTAAAATCAATTCCACAAAATTCCTTTATTTTCAACGCCAATTCCATCCATTTATGTATCACATGATCTCTTCCTTTTTAAGCGGGAATCTGATGGAACGCTCCCTCATATGATGTGGAAGCGTTCCATCCCATAAGAAAATTACTTAAGATTTTCCATTTGTGTATTTACCTCAGTGATTGCGTGGACAACCTCATCCACTCCTTTGGATTGGGTATAAATGCTGGTATTTAGCTCTTCTGTTTGTTTGTTAACGTTTCCAACTTCTAATGCGATTTCTTGACCATATCTTGCTTGGTCATTCGTCGCGATCATCATTTGTTGGACCATTTCTTTTATACTGCTGATATTGCGAACAATTTCTT
>NZ_DALZYO010000009.1:23757-138928 GCF_031988165.1 Neobacillus sp. | reverse complement strand
TCAACAGGGTGGCAAATCAACCTAAAGAATGGCAACACACTTTTTCTAACCTGGCTAAGTGATCCTTGAATTTCAAACCTAAAAACCAACGATAGGCAACATTCATTCGTATTTCTCTTTCTAGTTATCGCTCAGAACGATTACCGTAAAGATAACCAATAAAGATCATTTTAAACAAAATTTGGGGATCAGATGTGCGGCCGTTATCATCACTATAATAAGGGAGAACTTTTTCAAGAAGAAACGAAAAATCAATATATTTATCAATCAAACGAAGGAGGAGCTCGTCTGGAACTAATTCATCAATAGAAACAAATTCATATTCACTTTGGGAAGATTCTTTTGGTTTAAACATAGATTTCACCACTTATTTTTTTATTTTTTTTGGTTGTGTGAGGACATTATTGAATTTGCACCTGTTGATTGGAGCGGAAGGCGCGAAGACTCCTGCGGGAGTACGGGGCAGGGGAGACCCCACAGGCGCATTAGCGCCGAGGAGGCTCCCCGGCACGCCCGCGGAAAGCGAAGCGCCTGGAGCGCAAATCAACAGACATGTCGCATTAATAATATTATTATTAATTAACGCGGTAAAATATTAAAGTGACATAAAAAAATAAAGGCTGTCGAAGGTTTTTCGACAGCCTGAGGAGCACAGATTATGTGCTCCTTTCTACTCATTATTCTTCGCTCTTAGGTGTGCTACCATCTTGATTTTCATCAAGAATGGCTTCATTTTCATCAATGAGATTATTTTCTTGATCTTCTTCTTCTTCCTCTTTTTCAACCTTAGCGACTGTTGCTACAAATTGGTTTTCACTTTCCTTTATACTAATAAGTTTGACACCTTGAGTGTTTCGGCCCATTTTCGAAATTCCAGCTACATCAATCCGAATGAGGACACCGCCCGTCGTAATAAGCATGAGATCTTCTTCACCTGTAACAGCTCTCATTGAAACAAGGGCTCCGTTTTTCTCTGTTACATGGCAGGTCTTAATACCTTTACCACCACGTCCTTGGATCCGGTATTCTGAGGCAGGTGTACGTTTGCCGTATCCATTTTTGGTTACAATAAGTACATCATTGTTTTCTTCTAATACTTCCATCCCGACAACTTCATCGTCACTATCAAGCGTTATCCCTTTTACGCCCGTTGCAGTTCGTCCCATTGATCTTACATCTGTTTCAGGGAAGCGAATCAACATTCCATTTTTCGTCCCTATAATCATGTGCTTGCTGCCATCGGTTAGTCGGACGGAGATTAATTCATCCCCCTCACGTAAACTCAAGGCGATTAGACCATTGTTCCTAATATTTGCAAACGATGTTAACGGTGATCGTTTAGAGATACCTTCTTTTGTGGTGAAGAATAAGGACCAATCATCGACAAATTCTTCAACTGGAATGATTGCGTTCACCCATTCTCCCTTTTCAATGCCGAGAAGGTTAATAATTGGAATCCCTTTTGCAGTGCGGCTAAATTCCGGTATTTCATAGCCTTTTGTGCGATAAACCTTACCCTTATTAGTGAAAAATAGAATCGTGTCATGTGTCGAAGTCGTTATGAGTTGCTCGACAAAGTCATCTTCATTTGTTCCCATACCCTGTATACCACGGCCACCACGTCTTTGGGCACGATAGGTGGAAACCGGAAGACGTTTTATATAACCGTTGTGGGTCAAGGAAATAACAATATTTTCGCGTGGAATTAGGTCTTCATCCTCGATATTTTCAATTCCACCTGCCACAATTTCAGTGCGGCGTTTGTCATTGAAACGTTCTTTAATTTCAAGTAATTCTTCTCGGATAATTTCAAGAATCTTTTCCTCGTCGGCTAAAATCCCCTTTAATTCAGCAATAAGCATCATAAGGTTTTGAAACTCTTCCTCAATTTTCTCTCGTTCCAACCCAGTTAATCGTTGCAAACGCATATCAAGGATGGCTTGTGCCTGCTTTTCAGAAAGGTTAAAGGTAGTCATCAAGCCTTCACGGGCAATATCTGTTGTCTGCGAGCTGCGAATTAAACTAATCACTTCATCAAGGTGATCCAAGGCGATTCTTAGGCCTTCTAAAATATGGGCACGCGCCTCCGCTTTGCGTAATTCAAACTCCGTTCTCCGACGAATAACCACTATTTGGTGATCTAAATAATGGACTAAACATTGCTTCAGATTTAATACCTTTGGATGCCCTTGAACAAGGGCAAGTGTGTTGATTCCAAAGCTAGTTTGCAGCGCCGTATGTTTATATAAATTATTTAACAGGACATTGGCATTGGCATCTTTACGGACCTCAATGACAATCCGCATGCCTTTACGGTCGGATTCATCCCTTAGGTCGGTAATGCCTTCAATTTTTTTATCACGAGCTAATTCAGCAATCTTTTCTACTAATCTTGCCTTATTTACCTGGTATGGCAATTCATTTACGATGATAACTTCTTTACCGTTTGATTTTTGTTCAATTTCTACCTTTGCTCGGATGGTGATGGATCCTCTGCCGGTTTCGTAAGCCTTGCGAATACCGCTACGGCCAAGAATAATCCCTCCGGTTGGAAAATCCGGTCCCGGGATAATTTCCATTAGCTCTTGCGTAGTTATTTCAGGGTCCTGGCTAACAGCCAAAACGCCATCAATAACCTCACCGAGCTGATGCGGCGGAATATTTGTCGCCATCCCAACCGCAATCCCAGTCGTCCCGTTAACTAACAGGTTTGGAAATCTCGCCGGTAATACAACAGGCTCCCGCTCTTCACCATCATAGTTATCTTGATAATCTATCGTATCTTTATTGATGTCGCGCAGTAATTCCATCGAGATTTTTGACATTCTCGACTCTGTATAACGCATCGCTGCGGCTCCGTCGCCATCGACAGAGCCGAAGTTTCCATGTCCATCAACGAGCATATAGCGATAGTTGAAGTCCTGTGCCATCCGGACCATCGTTTCATAAACTGCTACATCACCATGGGGATGATATTTACCGATTACATCGCCAACAATCCTGGCTGATTTTTTATATGGTTTGTCCGCATGGATTCCAAGATCATGCATAGCATAAAGAATCCGGCGATGAACTGGTTTTAACCCATCTCGAACATCTGGAAGGGCACGTGACACAATAACACTCATTGCATAGTCAAGAAAGGAGGTTTTCATTTCCTGACTGATATTTATATCTTTTATTTGAGAATTTGGTGTTTCAACCATTTTGGTACCTCCTTCCACTTTTCTATATATCTAAGTTTTTCACATATTGGGCATTTGCTTCAATGAAATTCCGGCGTGGTTCTACTTTTTCACCCATTAACATTTCAAAGGTTTCATCCGCTTCAATAGCACCTTCAAGACTAACCTGAAGCATGCTTCTTTGCGCAGGATCCATTGTTGTTTCCCATAACTGGTCAGGATTCATTTCCCCTAAACCTTTATAACGCTGAATATTTGGCTTTGGGGTTTTTGGCAGTTCCGCAAATATCCGCTCGAGTTCCTTATCATCATAAGCATATTCAATCCGTTTACCTTGTTGAACTTTATATAACGGCGGCTGTGCAATATAAATATAACCAGCTTCTAATAGCTGTCTCATGTAACGGTAAAAGAACGTTAAAATCAGCGTTCGGATATGTGCGCCATCAACATCTGCATCCGTCATGATGACTACTTTATGATAACGTGCTTTAGAAATATCAAAATCCTCGCCAATGCCTGTTCCAATCGCAGTTATCATTGCTCTAACTTCATTGTTAGAAAGAATTTTATCAAGACGGGCCTTTTCAACATTAAGGATTTTTCCCTTCAATGGTAAAATTGCTTGGAAATGCCGGTCGCGCCCTTGCTTCGCTGAACCGCCCGCAGAGTCACCCTCAACAATATATATTTCACTTTCAGAAGGATCTTTGGAAGAACAGTCAGCTAATTTTCCAGGTAAACTAGAAACCTCTAATGCACTTTTCCGGCGTGTTAGTTCCCTTGCTTTCTTGGCAGCTAATCTTGCTCTTGCCGCCATTAAGCCTTTATCGACAATTTTTCTTGCTACGGTTGGGTTTTCTAACAAGAACTTTTCAAACGTGCTGGCAAAAACAGTGTCTGTTATCGCTCTGACTTCAGAGTTTCCCAGTTTCGTTTTCGTTTGTCCCTCAAATTGCGGATCAGGGTGCTTGATTGAGACAATTGCTGTGATTCCCTCACGAACATCCTCACCAGATAGATTTGTATCGCTTTCTTTAATCAAACCATTTTTTCTAGCGTAATCATTAATAACCCTTGTCAGCGCCGTTTTAAAACCTGATTCATGTGTTCCGCCTTCATAGGTGTGGATATTGTTCGCAAATGAGTAAATGCTATCTGTGTAACCCTCGTTATATTGGAGGGCTACTTCAACACTAATCCCATCGCGTTCTCCTTCAAAGTAAATAGGCTCATCATGAATGACTTCCTTCGTGCGGTTTAAATGTTCAACGTATGACTTTATCCCGCCTTCATAGTGATATTCATTCCTTTTATTTTCAACACGCTTATCTTCAATGGTAATCTTTATTCCTCGATTAAGGAAGGCAAGTTCACGAAGACGAGTTGCAAGAATATCATATTCATAAACTAATGTTTCAGTAAAAATTTCACCATCTGGTTTAAAGTGGGTAATCGTCCCCGTCTGGTCGGTAGTTCCAATTGCCTCTAATTCTGAAACGACCACTCCTCGTTCAAATTTGATTAAGTAAATTTGACTATCACGGTGAACATAAACCTCAAGCTCGGTGGAGAGGGCATTAACAACGGAAGCACCTACACCATGGAGACCGCCGGAAACCTTGTAACCGCCACCGCCAAATTTACCGCCAGCATGGAGAACAGTCATGATGACTTCTACCGCTGGTCTGCCCATTTTTTCTTGGATTCCAACTGGGATACCACGGCCGTTATCCTTAACTGTAATGCTATTGTCTTCTTCAATAATGACATTAATTTCGTTACAGAAGCCAGCGAGCGCTTCGTCAATACTATTATCCACAATTTCCCAAACAAGATGATGGAGACCCTTGCTGCTGGTTGATCCGATATACATACCAGGCCTTTTCCGAACAGCTTCCAATCCTTCTAACACCTGAATTTGATCCGCACCGTATGTTTCTTGTTCGATTGCTTTTTGTTCCATAGTCATGCTTGTTCACCTGCACCTTCTGACAAAAATACATCTATATTTTCGTACCTAATCAAATAGCAAACTCACCGACTGGCTAGCCCTAAAGGCGAAGACAGAGAGGTAGTTGCCCTTATGACTGAAAGGAAGGTTAAACTTTCCTTTCAGTCAATAGTGATCTTATAATTGCTGTAATAATTTTTTAGTTTGAGCGTTTTTTTAAGGTTCCAGAAGCAATCGGGGATAAATAAACTTTGTCATATGTAATAATGACCGACTTAAAAGGGTTTTTGGACAAATTGATTACTCTTTCTTTATGGAAATTTAAGAATTCTTCTACCAAGTCCGACTGGTTGGCACTCTCTTTATCCAATATGGAAATAATGTCCTTCGCCCTTATATTAAGATCTTCCCCGATATGAATATACATGCTCCACCTCAATTAGCTTTCTACTAACTAGCTTCACCGCCTAAGGACGATAAGGCGCTTACGCTTTTCTTATAACGCCGGACTCAACAATATAGGTTGAGGCTTCTTTTAATGTTTGATGGTCAATTCCTTCGACACTTGTTGTCGTCACAAAGGTTTGGACCTTCCCTTGAATTGTATTAAGTAAATGGGATTGCCGAAAGTCGTCTAATTCCGATAAAACATCGTCCAGGAGTAAAATTGGATACTCGCCAATTTCATTATTGATTAATTCAATTTCAGCAAGTTTTAACGATAGGGCAGTTGTTCGCTGCTGGCCTTGGGAACCGAATGTTTGCACGTCTCTACCATTGACAAAAAATAACAAATCGTCACGATGGGGGCCAAACAGGGTTGTGCCACGTTCTATTTCCCTTCCTCTGACTTTTGCGAACTTTTCCTCAAAGCTTGCTATCATCTTCGACAATTCCTGATCTTCTAATACCTCAACAGAGGGCTTATAGGTAATTTCAAGCGATTCTAACCCTCTTGAAATTCCTTGATGAATCGGTTTCGCCCAATTCTGCAGTAACCGGAGAAATTCAAACCTTTTGGTTACAATCTTCACGGCCACTTGAATAAATTGCTCCGTTAGAATTTCCAACATAGTCTGATCCGCTTGCTTTTTTATCTGCATCATTTTTAAATAATGATTGCGCTGCTGAAGTATTTTTTGATATTGACTCATATCATGTAAATAAATGGGGGATACTTGCCCGATTTCCATATCGATAAACCGTCTTCGCACCTGCGGGCTGCCTTTAACAATGTTAAGATCTTCAGGTGCAAACATAACCACGTTCATATTTCCGACATATTGACTTAACCGTTGCTGTTCAATATGGTTACATTTTGCCTTTTTTCCCTTTTTAGAGATAACTAATTGCAGTGGCAAAGAGCTGTGCTGTTTTTGAACTCTACCCTCTATTTTAGCATACTCTTGGTCCCAGCGAATAAGTTCTTTATCATTCGAGGTTCGGTGTGACTTCGCCATCGCTAACACATAAATGGATTCCATGACGTTTGTTTTCCCTTGGGCGTTTTCACCTAGGATGACATTTACTTTATTTTCAAATTCGACGAATAACTCTTCGTAATTCCGATAATTTCTTAACGCTAACTTTTCTATATACATGGGAAACGCATCCTTTAGCTACTCGGTAATCACAAACTCCCCAAAGCCAGCAATTTGGACTTTGTCACCTGTACGAAGTTTTCTTCCTCTTCTTTGGTCTTGCTCACCATTGATAAATATTTCATGTTCACTTAAAAACCATTTTGCCATACCGCCCGTTTGAATTACATCAGCCAATTTTAGAAATTGCCCCAATGTAATATATTCCGTATCTAGCTTTATTTTTTCAGGCACAGTCGTCACCCTCATTTCTAAAATGGTCTCAATACTTTATTTTACTAAAAAAATCAGCAGGATACAAAGGAAAGCCGAAAGAAAAATATTATCGCATATATCTAGAAAAACGCTAGCTCTGGATAATTCTCAGAGTCCATTGTTTTAAATTTTTTTATTAGTAAGAAAGCCGCCAGTTTTTAATTGGCGGCATATGTGGGAGTCTAAAATTTAGTAGGTTCTCACCGGTAAAATCAACTGCAAAATAGTTTCATCATGAAGTGGGCGGATCACGAATGGACGCATTGCCCCCGTAAAACTAACCTTGATATCTGTACCTTCAAGTGCTTTTAGGGCATCCATCATGTATTTCGCACTAAAGGAAATCTTTAATTCTTCGCCATCAATGGACTGGCTTTGAATCTCTTCGATTACCTTTCCAACTTCAGGAGTATTCGAGGAAATTTCGATGGTTCGGTCCTCAATGGTTGAAAACTTAACAACATTGTTTCTTCCTTCACGAGCAAGCAGGGATGCACGATCGATAGCTTGCAAGAATTCCTTCGTATTGACAGTAACCTCTGTTTTACTTTCAGATGGAATTAATCTGGATGTATCAGGATAATTACCTTCTAACAATCTTGAGAAAAATAATAAGTGCTTCGCTTTAAATAAAATTTGATTTTCGGTAATGACAATATCAATTAGTTCATTGGAGTCATCAATGATTTTACTTAATTCATTCAAGCTTTTACCAGGAATGACAACATTATAGTTTGCATTATTTTCTGTTTCGATTTTGGCCTTCCTTAGTGCGAGACGATGGCTATCTGTTGCAATACAGTTTAGTTCACCGTTTTCAATCTTCCAGTTGACACCTGTCAAGATGGGCCGTGTTTCAGAGGTGGACACAGCAAAATGGGTTTGTCTAATCATTGCTTTTAATAGATCGGTTGCAATATGAAATTTATTATTTTCCTCAATTTGCGGAAGGTGAGGATATTCCTCTGCGTCAAGTCCGTTTAGATTAAATTCGGATTTCCCGGAACGGATAACCGTTTGAAGTGATCCTAATACTTCCATTTCTACTGAATCGGTTGGAAGTTTTTTTACTATCTCACTAAAGAACTTTGCTTGGAGTACGATGGCACCAGATTGTTTGATTTCAACAATTTCATCTCCTCCTTCTTCTTTAGGAATAAAGGATTCAATCGAGATATCAGAATCACTTCCAGTTAAGGTAACTCCCTCTGCTGTTGCTGTAATTTTAATTCCCGTTAAGATCGGAATCGTTGTTCTTGATGTGACAGCCTTCATAACATCTTGAACACTCTGTACCAAGCGGTCGCGTTGGATTATAAATTTCATTTTTTATCCTCCGTTAAGCATATTTTTAAAAGCAGTTAATATAATATTATTTATTAAAAAAAATAGTAGAAGTACTAGTAGGGCCTGTTAGTATGTGGATAACTGCTTTTTTTAATAGAAACACAGCCTATCCACATGTGGACAGACTGTGTGTAAATCATAAGCAGTTATTCACAATGTGATTAAATTTTCAACAGTTCGTTTAGTTCCTTCATTTGCTTTTGCAGCTGCGAATCGGTTTGCAGAAGCCTTGAAATTTTTTCATGGGCATGAATCACCGTCGTATGATCCCGTCCACCAAACTCTTCTCCTATTTTAGGCAAAGAGTAATCTGTTAATTCACGCGATAAATACATTGCTATCTGCCTTGGAAAGGCGACTGATTTTGTACGCTTTTTTGCCTTGAAATCCTCAAGTTTAATACTATAGTGTTCGCCTACAATCCGTTGAATTTCAAGAATCGTAATCACCTTTGGCTTGGAGCTTGGAATAATATCCTTCAATGCCTCTGCAGCTAAATCGGCATTGATGTCTTTATTGATTAATGAAGAATAGGCGACAACACGGATGAGCGCACCTTCAAGTTCACGAATATTTGAATCAATTTGGTTGGCAATATAAAGCATTACTTCATTAGGAATATCTAAGCCTTCTGCCCGTGCCTTTTTTCGAAGAATGGCAATTCTTGTTTCCAAATCAGGAGGCGTAATATCGGTAATTAATCCCCATTCAAACCGTGATCGCAGGCGGTCTTCCAATGTTGGAATTTCTCTTGGCGGCCGGTCGCTAGAAATAATAATTTGTTTGCTTTCCTCATGTAAAGCATTAAATGTATGGAAAAATTCCTCTTGTGTTGATTCTTTTCCAGCTAAAAACTGAATATCATCAATTAGCAGGATATCCACGTTTCGATATTTATTGCGGAAATTCTCCGCTTTGTTGTCACGAATCGAGTTAATGAACTCATTGGTGAATTTTTCCGACGATAAATAAACCACTTTTGCAGCAGGATTATGGTCTAAGACATAATGACCAATCGCATGCATTAAGTGTGTCTTTCCTAATCCTACTCCACCGTAAATAAACAGGGGATTGTATGCTTTTGCTGGAGCTTCTGCTACCGCAAGTGAGGCTGCATGGGCAAATCGGTTGCCAGAGCCAATAACAAACGTATCAAATGTATACTTTGGATTTAATATGTTTGGCGGAAAATCAGCATGATCATCATCTTTTTTTGCCTTTCTTGGGGGCGTTGGTAGGTCAAGATTTTCCTCTTTTTGATTTTGCGGAATGATAAATTTTACTGAAAGTTCTTCTCCGGTTATTTCGTAGAGAATTCCAGAGATTAACTGAGAATAACGCTCCTCCAGCCAATCACGTGCAAATTCATTTGGCGCCGTGATGACAAGCAGATCGCCTTGAAGGGAATGAGCTTTTGTCGACTTGAGCCAAGTATCAAAGCTAGGCTTGCTTATTTTTTTTTCAATATTAGCCAGCGCTGCATTCCAAAGATCCGCAATATTTTCCAACTAATGTCCCTCCTTCTTTCCTAATTAGTTTTGTCGATACGAGAAAGGATAACTTTCCTATCGGACATAAGTGCAAACTACGCCTCATGAACCGTTAAACGGCATGCCCAGCGAGTTTTCTTTATTTAAATGGCATTTTGTAGTATTTACTGTCTAACTCCAAAAGTTTTTAATCATTTACGGAGTATTCTCTTCGCAACCGGGTAACCTTTGTAACTAAAGTTCCGTGAAAATGGCTGTCAAACAACAGAATCCAGCCTATTAATTTATTAATATACGAAACAGTGGTTGTGGAAAACATATATAAGGAAATAATGTGGAGTTTCGACAATATCCACCCCTTGTGGACAAGTATTTACAGAGTAACAGGATAACATGTCCACATGTTATCCACAAATTGTGGATAACATTTATTCGGGATAAAGTTATTAAGAGTGAAAACACAAATATAATATCAAATAATAACAAGACGCGCAATGGTTTTTCGAAGTTTATCCACAACTGTAACATTGTGTGCATGAAAATTGTCCACAAGCTTTTCTTTTGTGAAAAACCTGTCAATATCCTGTGTGGATAATGCAAAATATGTCGTTTTTTTATCCACAGGATAAAAAAGTGGAAATTTCCTTTGTGCGAAGTCACTAGAAGCTAGCGCTCGAGCAGGACATTTTTCAAAGTCCAAAGATAAAATAATTTCTGTCTGTAGATCCGATTTTTTATATAGGTTTAGAATGTCTAAAACTGAGCTAAAACATGTTCGAAAAAAATTGGAAATGTAAAACAATATTTTGTGAGTGGTTGACAATATTATGCTCTCATCTTTATAATAGTTAAGACTGTCATTTACATTCGATAGCTATTCCTCAGGGAGGTGTCATATAATGAAAAGAACATATCAACCAAATAGTCGTAAACATAGTAAGGTTCACGGTTTCCGCAGTCGTATGAGTTCAGCAAATGGACGTAAGGTTCTTGCTCGTCGTCGTCAAAAGGGAAGAAAAGTATTATCAGCTTAGACCACTGAAACGTCTCAGTGGTCTTTTTTCTAATCAAAGGGGGTAACTAAGCAGTTAACCCTCTTTTTTAGGAAAGTGAAGTCCTTTTCGGCCATGAAATTTTTACAACTTAAGATTATGAATACAACTAACGGTTAATAGTAGAAATGGAATCATTACATGGAGCCAACCAGGACTGAAGGTGTTTATATGAAGAAAGAGTTCCGAATAAAAAGAAATAAAGACTTTCAAGCAGCCTTTCAGAAGGGCTATTCGTTTGCCAATCGGCAATTTGTTGTTTACTCATTAAAAAAAGAGGGGCAGGACTTTTTTCGTATCGGACTGTCTGTCAGTAAGAAGATTGGAAATGCTGTAACAAGGAATAGAATCAAAAGGTATGTAAGACAAGCTATTTTTGAGTTGAACGATCAATTAGCTTCTGGGAATGATTACGTGATTATTGCGAGGAAGCCCACTGCTGAAATGGATTTTTTTGAGGTGAAAAAGAGTTTAACCCATGTCTTAAAGGTGGGAAAGGTCTTAAAAAAATAGCAGTTGGCGTAAATGTTTACGATTTAATCAAAATATAGCTGTGAAATGAAGACAATTCATTTAGAAAAATGATAAAATACCAATGAAATATTTGGAAAGAAAATCTTTACATAATGAGTGTGATTCATGAAATTTCCAATATATAGACTATAAGGAGGAAAAGTTGGTTGAAAAGACGAATTTTACTTTTGTTCGGGATGCTTTCTGTATTCCTATTTTTAACAGGATGCAGTGAGATTAAGAAGCCGATTAATGCACAAAGTACGGGTTTTTGGAATGAATACATTGTTTATCCATTGTCCTGGTTAATTAAAGAGGTTGCTCATTTGCTTGGCGGAAGCTTTGGATTATCGATTATCGTTGTTACGGTTTTAATCCGATTAGTTCTTTTGCCGCTAATGATCAAGCAGACAAAAAGCTCCAAGGCAATGCAGGCTCTGCAGCCGGAAATGAAAGCACTTAAAGAAAAATACAGCTCAAAAGATCAAAAGACACAACAAAAGCTGCAGCAGGAAACGATGGCACTCTTTTCAAAACATGGTGTCAATCCAATGGCTGGCTGTTTCCCATTAATCGTTCAAATGCCTATTTTAATTGGTTTTTATCATGCAATCTCACGGACAAGGGAAATCGCACAAGATAGCTTCTTATGGTTCGATTTAGGGACAAAAGATCCATTGTATCTTTTGCCGATTATTGCAGGTATTACTACCTTTATCCAGCAAAAAATGATGATGGCTGGACAGGAACAAAATCCGCAAATGGCGATGATGGTATGGATGATGCCGATAATGATAGCCTTTTTTGCATTTAGCTTCCCAGCAGCCCTTTCGTTGTACTGGGTTGTGGGAAATATTTTCATGATTTTGCAAACCTATTTTATAAAAGGACCGGATCTTAGGGCGCAAGCTACCGGTAATGCGGGAGGAGCAAAGAAGTGAAACAGGTAACTGCTACAGGACAAACTGTCGAAGAAGCAGTAGAATCAGCTTTAGCTCAATTACAGACAACGAAAGACCGCACAGATGTAGATATAATTGATGAAGGAAAAAAAGGCATTTTTGGTATTTTTGGTTCACGTCCAGCTGTTGTAAAGGTAACAGTCATTATTGATCCGCTTGAGGAAGCAAAGAAGTTTCTAACTCAAGTAAGTGAACAAATGGGGGCACCAGCGGAGATAGAAATTAAACGCGATGGAAAACAGGTGCACTTTGTGATGACTGGGGAAAAGATTGCTCTTTTGATTGGCAAACGAGGTCAAACACTCAATTCGCTGCAGTATTTGACCCAATTAGTCATTAATCGCTTTTCGAATCAATATTTAACTGTTATCCTGGACGCTGAGGATTACCGAAATCGAAGAAGTGAAACGCTTATTCAATTAGCACATCGCCTGGCCCAAAAGGCTGTTAAGTCAGGAAAAGATGTCACCTTAGAACCGATGCCTTCCTATGAGCGTAAAGTAATTCATACCGCTTTATCCGAAGATAAGCGTATAAAGACATTTTCAGATGGATCAGAACCACATCGGTTTATTGTGATTGCACCAGTGAAAAGGTAAATTGAATAACAAAGACATCCTTCCTTTTGGCAGGGTGTTTTTTTTTACCCAGTTACCAAATTTGCTTTCAAAATAGTTATCTGTTTATAACTTTGTTCGGTTTTCTTGTTTTATTGTTATTCACATGTGGATAAGTTAAAATAATACATGGATATTATTAAGTTGTGGATAAATTGCTTGGTTGAAACAGAAAAAGATGTGGTATTCTAGTATTTTGGTGAAACAGTCATTTTTAATATATAGATGGATTTTTTTATGTGAGGTGAAATAAATGGAGTTTGATACAATTGCGGCGATATCGACGCCAATGGGGGAGGGTGCCATTGCTATTGTTCGTTTAAGTGGAGAGGATGCTATTCCAATAGCAGACAAGCTCTTTAAAAGCATTGGCGGTAAAAAGCTCACGAAAATGGCGTCGCATACGATTCATTATGGGCATCTAATTGATACAAAAAACGGCCAAGTGGTCGAAGAGGTAATGGTTTCTATCATGAAGGGACCGAAAACCTTTACGAAAGAGGATGTAGTCGAAATTAATTGTCACGGTGGAATCGTGTCAGTGAATAGAGTACTGCAACATGTCTTAAAAAATGGCGCTAGATTAGCTGAACCCGGTGAATTTACGAAACGGGCTTTTTTAAATGGACGAATTGATTTATCTCAGGCAGAAGCGGTAATGGACTTAATTAGAGCAAAAACGGACAGGGCCATGAATATGGCACTTGGGCAAATGGATGGAAGATTATCGAAGCTAATCCGCAGATTACGCCAAGAAATCTTGGAGATCCTTGCCCATGTCGAAGTAAATATCGATTATCCGGAATATGATGATGTCGAGGAAATGACCCATAAAATGCTCAATGAAAAAGCCCATTTCGTCCGCGATGAAATAAATAAGCTTTTACAAACATCACAGCAGGGGAAAATACTACGAGAAGGTTTGTCTACCGTAATTGTTGGGCGCCCAAATGTCGGGAAATCGTCTTTATTAAATAGTCTTGTACAGGAAAATAAGGCTATTGTTACTGATATTCCAGGGACAACCCGTGATGTCATTGAAGAGTATGTGAATGTCCGCGGTGTGCCACTTAGACTTTTGGATACGGCCGGAATCAGGGAAACAGAGGATATCGTCGAACGGATTGGCGTCGAGCGTTCTCGGCAGGTCTTAAAAGAAGCTGATTTAATTTTGCTTGTATTGAATTACTCAGACATGCTGACCGTCGAAGATGAAAATTTATTTGAGGTTGTTCGAGGAATGGATACAATCGTAATTGTTAATAAAACAGACCTGCCGCAGCAAATTGATATGGAGCGGGTAAAGCTATTGGCAAAGGATCATAAAATTGTCACAACTTCACTATTAGAAGATCAAGGTGTGGATGAACTGGAGGAAGCAATTGCTGCATTATTTTTTGCCGGTTCGCTTGAAGCGGGTGATATGACCTACGTATCCAACAGCCGCCATATTGCTTTGCTACATCAAAGCTTGCAGGTCATCGAGGAAGCAATTGAAGGGGTCGAAATGGGTACTCCAATTGATATTGTGCAAATTGATTTAACGAGAACATGGGAATTGCTTGGCGAAATCATTGGTGATAGCGTTCATGAAAGTCTCATTGACCAGCTATTTTCACAGTTTTGTTTGGGGAAATAACTGGATAGTAAATATTTATATTGAGGAAGCAGCGTTTCTGTTTTTTACAGAAAAGGAGGATCAACATGCAACAATACGAAGCAGGGAGCTATGACGTCATTGTCATCGGTGCCGGCCATGCAGGCTGTGAGGCGGGCCTTGCGGCGGCACGGCTCGGCGCAAAAACATTAATGATCACGATAAATCTAGATATGGTTGCCTTTATGCCATGTAACCCCTCTGTCGGCGGACCGGCGAAAGGCATCGTCGTTCGTGAAATTGATGCCCTTGGCGGTGAGATGGCGAAAAATATTGATAAAACCTATATCCAAATGCGGATGCTGAACACTGGTAAAGGTCCGGCAGTCAGGGCATTACGGGCACAGGCCGATAAATTTGCTTATCAGCATGAAATGAAAAAAACATTGGAAGAAGAAGCTAATTTAACCCTAATCCAAGGCATGGCTGAGCAATTGATTGTCGAGGATGGGATTTGTCGGGGGGTTATCACCAAGACAGGTGCGGCTTACCGTTCAAAAACAGTCATTATCACCACTGGTACTTTTTTACGTGGAGAAATCATCCTTGGTGAATTGAAATATTCAAGCGGTCCGAACAATCAGCAGCCATCCATTAAGCTTTCAGAGCATTTAGAAGAACTTGGCTTTGAATTGGTGCGCTTTAAAACAGGAACTCCACCACGGGTCAATGGGAATACGATTGATTACAGCAAAACGGAAATTCAGCCAGGTGATGAAGTTCCAAGAGCTTTTTCTTATGAAACGACTAAGTATATTACCGACCAGCTTCCGTGCTGGTTAACCTATACAAATGAACGGACACATCAGTTAATCGATTTGAATCTGCATCGATCACCTATGTATTCCGGCATGATCAAAGGAACAGGACCACGATATTGTCCATCCATTGAAGATAAAGTCGTGCGTTTTAATGACAAGCCGCGTCATCAGATTTTCCTCGAACCTGAAGGAAGAAATACAAAAGAAGTATATGTGCAAGGATTATCAACGAGCTTACCTGAGGATGTCCAGCAGCAATTAATCAAAACGGTCCCTGGCCTCGAAAACGCCCAAATGATGCGAGCTGGTTATGCAATCGAGTATGACGCAGTGGTTCCAACTCAGCTATGGCCGACTCTTGAAACAAAGGTGGTAAAAAACCTATATACAGCAGGGCAAATTAATGGTACTTCCGGATATGAAGAGGCAGCAGGTCAGGGATTAATGGCCGGAATAAATGGTGGTTTAAATGCTTTAGGACGTGAGCAATTAGTGTTAAGCCGCTCTGATGCCTATATTGGCGTTTTAATAGATGATTTGATTACAAAAGGGACAAATGAGCCCTATCGATTATTAACTTCAAGAGCAGAATATCGACTCTTATTGCGTCATGATAATGCCGATCTCCGGTTAACAGAAGTAGGACATGAAATTGGCCTAATCCGTGAAGGCCGTTACGAGGCATTTTTAGCGAAAAAGTCAGCAATTGAAGCAGAAAAACAAAGATTATCGTCTGTGATTTTAAAACCTTCTCCAGATGTTCAAGAACTGATTCGTAGCATTGGCGGCAGTGAACTTAAGGATGGAATCCGTGCCTCCGATTTGTTAAAAAGGCCGGAGATGACCTATGAATTGCTTGAAACTCTTACGAAGTCTGAGACTCTTTTGGACGATGAAATAAAGGAACAAGTAGAAATACAAATTAAATATGAGGGCTATATTGAAAAATCGTTGCAACTGGTTGAGCGCTTAAAGAAGATGGAAGATAAGAAAATCCCTGAGAATATCGATTATGATGCCATTTCAGGAATAGCAACGGAAGCAAAGCAAAAGTTAAAACAAATCAAACCGTTATCGCTTGCACAAGCATCGAGAATCTCTGGGGTAAACCCATCGGACATTTCCATTCTACTTGTCTACTTGGAACATGGTCGGGTGGCAAGAATTTCAAATGAATAATAAGAAAAGCGGAAGTACCCGTTTTGCGGTTTTACTCTAGCCGCTGGGCGCTGTAGCTAGACAATAAGCGAGGATTAATGAATGAATAGCGAACAATTCCAATCCAGTCTACAAGAAAAGGGAATTATCCTGACTGAAAAGCAGCTTGACCAGTTTGAACAGTATTATGCGACATTGGTTGAGTGGAATGAAAAAATGAATTTAACAGCCATAACTGAAAAAGCAGATGTATATTTAAAGCATTTTTATGATTCGATTACAGCAGCATTTTATTATGATTTTACCAAGCCCTTTCATCTATGTGATGTCGGGGCTGGTGCCGGGTTCCCGAGCATTCCTTTGAAAATTGTCTTTCCACAGCTTGAAGTGACAATTGTGGATTCACTTAATAAACGAATTTCGTTTTTAAACCATCTTGCTGACGTATTAAAATTAGAAAATGTCCATTTTGTTCATGACCGGGCTGAAACCTTCGGGGTGAACCAACATTATCGGGAGAGCTTTGATGTCGTAACGGCACGAGCCGTGGCAAGAATGTCGGTGTTAACGGAACTTTGCCTGCCGCTTTCAAAAGTGGGCGGACATTTTATTGCTATGAAAGCAGCTCATGCCAAGGATGAATTAGAGATGGGTCAAAAGGCAATTTCTACTCTTGGCGGCAAAGTGGAAGAAGTGTTCACCTTTACATTGCCGCTAGAAGGCAGTGAACGAACAATCTTACTTATAAAAAAGGAAAAACAAACGCCTAAGAAATACCCTAGGAAGCCAGGGACACCTGGAAAGGCACCAATCGAATAGGCTAAACATTAATGCACGTTATTGAGAATGAACTCATTTTGTAAAACTAACAATTTTAATATAAAAATGGTATCCTTAGCAGGAAGATTATCATTGCATAGAGAATATGTAATAGGGAGTTTCGTAAAGGTGGTGTTGGGGGATTGAAGAGTTCGTTTACACGCTTTTTTGGCCTCGGCGAAAAGGGAGAACAAGAGGTTGAGCTTGAGAAAGAGCTGGAGATAGAACGAAACGAGGAAATAAAAAAAATACCTATTAACCAAATTATTCCGAACCGTTTCCAGCCGCGGACGGTATTTGATGAAGACAAAATTGAAGAATTATCACGGACAATCCACATACATGGCATCATCCAACCGATTGTTGTCAGGGAATTTGCGGTCGATAAATATGAAATCATCGCGGGGGAGCGTCGCTGGCGTGCGATGAAAAAGCTTGGCTGGGCCGAAGCTCCAGCCATTATTAAAAATTTATCCGATACCGAAACCGCATCTGTTGCCCTTATTGAGAATTTACAACGTGAAGAGCTATCTCCGATTGAAGAAGCTCACGCATATGGAAAACTGCTGGAACTGCACAATTTGACTCAGGAGGCTTTAGCGCAGCGACTAGGTAAAGGGCAGTCAACCGTCGCCAATAAGCTGAGGCTACTTAAATTACCGCAGCAGATTCAAGAGGCATTATTAAATAAAATTATTACCGAGCGCCATGCACGGGCACTAATTCCGTTAAAAAATCCGGAAAAACAAGTGACGCTTTTAGCAGAAGTCATCGAAAGAAATTTGAATGTCAAGCAGACAGAAGAACGGGTCGTCAGGCTGCTTGAACAAAAGAATGAAAAACCAAAGCCGAAAAGAAAGGCGTTTAGTAAAGATATGAGAATCGCGGTAAATACCATTCGTCAATCGTTAACAATGGTCACGGACAGCGGGATTAATCTTGACGCTGAAGAACAAGAATTTGACGAATTTTACCAATTTACTATTCGGATTCCAAAGAAAAAATAAAATATATATACAAATATAGCCTTGGGATCAAACAACTTTTTGTTTGGTCCCTATTTTTTTATCTCCTCCCATCCATCCCTTTGGAAAAAAGCGGCTAAATGAATCATGGGAATATTTTTAGAAAAAAAACAACAACCATTTCATTTCATGATAAAATAAGGGAATGGAATTTTACTTTCCGTAATTTTTGGTGGATAATTGATATTATTAACGCCACTTTTGATAGAATTTGAGAATAATATTTTTAAAGAATTAAAGGGTAGGTGACAACGTGGGCAAAATCCTTGCAATTGCGAATCAAAAAGGCGGAGTCGGCAAAACAACTACCTCTGTCAACCTAGGCGCTTGCTTAGCATATATAGGGAACCGGGTCTTGTTAGTAGATACAGACCCACAGGGCAATGCAACAAGCGGGATTGGCATTGAAAAAGCAGAAGTAGAACAGTGCATATATGATGTTTTAGTAGACGATGTGGAAGCCAAGAATGTAATTAAACCAACCTCTGTTGAGAATTTATATGCCATTCCGGCCACTATTCAGTTAGCAGGAGCTGAAATTGAATTGGTTCCCACTATTTCAAGAGAGGTTCGCCTAAAACGTGCTCTTGAAGAAGTCAAAGATCAATTTGATTATATTATTATTGACTGTCCGCCATCACTGGGCTTATTGACCATTAATGCATTGACGGCTTCTGATGCGGTGTTAATTCCTGTTCAATGTGAATATTATGCGCTTGAAGGCTTAAGTCAATTATTAAATACGGTTAGGCTGGTTCAAAAGCATTTAAATCAGGACTTGAAAATTGAAGGCGTTTTATTAACCATGCTTGATGCGAGAACAAATCTTGGCATCCAAGTTATTGAGGAAGTAAAGAAATACTTCCAAGATAAAGTTTATAAAACCATTATTCCAAGAAATGTGCGTCTAAGTGAAGCTCCAAGCCATGGGGAACCAATCATTTCTTATGATTCCAAATCCCGCGGGGCTGAGGTGTATTTAGATTTAGCAAAGGAAGTGGTCGCCAATGGCTAAAGGTTTAGGAAAGGGCCTTAATGCATTTTTTACAGATGTAGGGAAGGAAGAAACTGTCCAAGAAATCAAGCTTAAGGATCTGCGACCTAACCCCTATCAGCCTCGAAAAACCTTTCAACAGGAAGCCATCGACGAACTAAAGGATTCAATTTTAGAACATGGAATCTTACAGCCTCTTGTTGTTAGAAAAAGTATAAAAGGCTATGAGATTGTTGTTGGAGAACGACGATTTCGTGCTGCCAAGGAGGCCAAGCTTGAAAAGGTACCAGCGGTAGTCCGGGAGCTTACCGAGCAGCAAATGATGGAATTAGCCGTCCTTGAAAACCTGCAAAGGGAAGATTTAAATCCGATTGAAGAGGGACTAGCATATCAAACGTTAATGGAGAAGTTGAAGCTCACTCAGGAAGAGGTAGCGAAGCGTCTAGGCAAAAGCCGGCCACATGTAGCCAACCACATCAGGCTGCTTTCCCTCTCTCCAAAAATCCAGGAATTGATTTCAACGGGAAAAATATCGATGGGCCATGGCCGTGCTTTATTGGGTCTCAGGCAAAAGGCAAAGTTGCCAGTTTTAGTAGAAAAGATTGTTAATGAAACGCTAAATGTTCGGCAGTTAGAGAAACTGATTCAGCAACTGAATGAAAATGTTTCACGTGAAACAAAAAAACCGGAAAAGAAAAAGGATGTTTTTTTGCAGGAGCGGGAGCACTCCCTCCGTGAACGGTTTGGTACAACAGTGAATATTAAACAAAACAAAAACAAAGGGAAAATTGAAATTGAATTTTTCTCACAGGATGATCTAGAGCGAATATTAGAAATCCTTGATCAGGAGGATTCTTTATAAAGTGAAACTTCAATCCGTGTGGTTTTTTTCAGTACCCATTGATTGTTTGTTGAACCAATAGGCTTTTACGGGTTCCTCGCTTACAATTTTTGCCTGCTATATGCCTTGAAGCGTAGGTCTAACTGCCCGTTAATCCAGGATAAACCATCCTCACGATGGTTTATTTTTTTTGTAATATAATAAAGTATAAAATTTTCGACTTTGAGAATTGTCCAGCTCCAGCTCCAGCGCCCAGCGGCTAGTGTACTTCGCCCTTTTCCCTACGATAAGTCAACATCGGATCGCTATCGCTCTCCGTGTTTCCTTTATCTCAGTCAAAGTGCTCCAGTCCATACGCCGCTAAACGGGCGCTTACGCTTTTCTTAGAAAAATCCCTTTTCAATAGAAATAAAACATGATAGTTTAGTACTATTACTATTTCGAGAGGCGAAAAACAGGTGAAATCACAATGTTTTTATTAGGAACACTTGTAAATGGACTGTTAATTATTGTCGGCACATTGATTGGGAAAATGCTAAACCGCATCCCTGAAGGTATGAAAGTGACGGTCATGTATGCGATTGGCTTGTCCGTGATGGTATTGGGGCTGCAGATGGGCTTGAAAAGCGAAAATTTCTTGATTGTGATCATTAGCCTCGTTGTCGGAGCGGTTGCTGGGGAATTGTTAAAATTAGAGGATAAGTTAAATGACTTGGGCCAATGGCTGGAGAATAAGGTTGGTTCACATGGAAATGGAAGCATCTCGGAAGGGTTTGTGACCGCTACGTTAATCTTTGTAATCGGTGCAATGGCCATAATCGGTGCCCTTGACAGCGGCATCCGCGGCGATCATGACGTGTTGTACACAAAATCATTAATCGACGGCTTTACAGCGTTAATCTTAACCACTACTCTTGGAATCGGGGTCATTTTTTCCGCCATTCCTGTTGTTCTATATGAAGGGTTAATTGCCTTATTCGCCACGCAAATTGATCGGTTTGTTCCTCAAGCTTTAATGGATCAGTTTATGGTTGAGATGACGGCAACTGGGGGGATTATGATTTTGGCAATAGGCTTAAATCTAACGGGAATAGCAAAAATTAAGGTAGCAAACCTCCTTCCAAGTATAGTTGTAACGGGAATTATTGTAACAATTATTTATTGGTATCCAATTATATTCCAATAAATGGAAACAAAAAGAGCAAGTGGTATTATCAACAACCCTTGCTCTTTTTTAGTTTGTCTTCTCTTCTTCTAACCATTTTAAGTCGTTCCAGCGTTGCTTTGGATAGAGCAGGCTTGCTTTGTAAATTCCGCCTGCTATCGTCTTCGCCATTTTCATGACAAGGTTTAAGCGGGTGTTTTGCAAAACGAAAAACTCCATAAATCCGCTAACATTGACGATGCCAGTGATATGTATATCTCCTACCGCAGGAAGCTCCTTATTTACTCCTGCTCCTGGCTTGACGGGGCCATTCCCCACTTGGATGATACCGATATTTTTAATTCGCCCTAAACAGGCATCAATACCAACAATATAGGGATTAACATGTTTTGTATTGATTTCTGCGACTTTTTCTGCAAGATTAACAGCATGTATCGGTTCATCTAAAGTCCCATACACATAAAATGATTTCATGTCTTTCTCTTCTAAAAGGGTCCCAACAAGTGGTCCTAATGAATCACCTGTAGAGCGGTCTGTCCCAATACAAACAAACACAATTGGCCGACTTGTCACTTTGGGGATATTTGAAAGTAGTTCTACTGCAAGGTCTTCAGCTGCTTGCTCATCATCATGAATGATGCGAGTCCCCTCCCACCTGTCAAAAAAATGCGTTTTTAGATTCATCAAGTCCCCTCCTCAAACCTAAGTTTTACTAGTATACGGAAAATTAAGGAAATCTATACATAAAGTGTTTGGAAAATGAAAAATTCATAATGCTACAATGAAGACGAAAAAATTGCTAAAATAGATTTGTTGTAAAAAGAGGAAGGTGTTAATATGATTCTCACATCAAGTGGATTTTTTGATAAACTTCAAAACGAAGGTACATGGCTGAACCTTGGTGAAGGCGTGCTAAAAATTGTTGCCATTTTAGTTATTGCAAATATAATCGTTCGCATTGGTAAAGTGGCAATCCACAACATTTTCAAGATTAGAAATATGTCACCGCTTAATACTTCAGAACGCCGGGAAGATACACTCTCAAAGCTGCTGGATAGTGTTCTTAGCTATGTAGTTTATTTTATTGCGGTAATGATGGTTCTTTCTGTCTTAGGGATCGATGTAAAGGCATTGATTGCCGGTGCTGGAATTGTCGGGTTAGCAGTAGGATTTGGTGCACAGAGCCTTGTCAAAGATATTATTTCCGGTTTCTTTATTATTTTTGAAGATCAATTTTCCGTCGGTGACCATATTCGCATAGGACTATTTGAAGGAAACGTCGAAACTATAGGGTTAAGAACGACAAAAATTAAAAGCTGGACAGGCGAAGTTCATATTTTACCAAATGGCAGCATCACCCAGGTAACTAATTTTTCGTTAAATAATAGTATTGCGATTGTTGACATTGCCATCTCCTATGGAGAGGATATTGAAAAGGCAGAAAAGGTGATTGAAGAAGCACTTAAAACAATGCCAAGTCACTATGAAGAGTTAACGAAAGCCCCTGAACTGTTAGGGATTCAAACGATGGGGACAACCGAGATTGTTTTACGGGTTATTGCTGAAACATTACCAATGAAGCAGTCGGGGGTTTCCCGAGCGATTCGGAAGGATATCAAGCTGTTATTAGATGAGAATGGAATTAAAGCTCCAAATCCAAGACTTGTTATGTACCCAAGCGGATCTGAACAATCAAAATAGAAATGAGGGTGGTAAGCTATGGAGGAAAAAGATTTTGCCCTAAATGATGTCGTAGAAATGAAGAAACAGCATCCTTGTGGGACGAATCGTTGGAAAATCATCCGCATGGGGATGGACGTTCGGATTAAATGCGAAGGCTGCGGACATAGTGTTCTGATTCCAAGGAAAGAGTTTTCCCGAAAGATGAAGAAAATTTTGGTGAAGCATGAGGGATAATCTTCTGCTTCTTTTTTTTTTGATCCTATATTATTCTTATAAGAAAAGTAGATATAGAACTATTGTGTAAAGAGGGTGGAGATTTTGGCTGAAGTTCGAAAGGCGGCTTGTCCGTTAAATTGCTGGGACAGCTGCGGCTTTAATGTAACAGTAGAAAATAACAAGGTTACGAAGGTGGAAGGGGATCCCACTCATCCGATCACTCAAGGGAAAATTTGCGGACGAGGCCGGATGCTTGAGACAAGGACCAACTCCTCAGAACGGCTTTTGTCCCCTTTAAAAAAGATAAACGGCAGCTTCGAACCAATATCTTGGGAGCAGGCACTCGCTGAAATTGCAGCTAAATTATCGGAAATTAAACAACAGTACGGTACCACGGCTGTATTACACAGTCATGATTATGCTAATAACGGGATATTGAAAAATCTAGACCAACGCTTTTTTAATTGCTTCGGAGGTGTAACAGAGCTTTATGGTTCTCTGTGCTGGGGGGCGGGAATTGAAGCACAAAAATGGGATTTTGGTAATGCTTGCAGCCATGAACCTGATGACATCTACAACAGTAAGAACATCATTATTTGGGGACGAAATGTGGCCCGGACAAACATGCATTTTTATGAAAAGCTATTGGAAGCAAAAAAGCGTGGGGCAAAACTATTTGTCATTGATCCGATATTTAATGCAACGGCCAAAATTGCCGATCAATATATTTCGATTAAACCTGGCATGGACGGTCTTTTGGCTGCTGGGATCATTAAGGAAATGCTTCGGCTTGGTCTGGAGGATCGTGGGTTTATTGAACAATATACACATGGATTTAATGATTTAGGACAACTACTGGATAGTATTTCAAGTGAAAAAATTAGTGAAATGACCGAAGTACCCTGTGATGTAATAACAAAATTAGCCTCTGTTTACGCTAATAACCCGACTGCGACCTATATGGGCTTAGGCTTACAGCGTTATAAAAATGGCGGTAATACGATTCGGTTTATTGATGCCCTTGTAGCGATTAGCGGGAATATCGGCATCGCCGGAGGAGGCGCCAATTATGCCAATCTGCAGGTTGGTCAAAGTTTTGCCCTCGAGGAGTTAACGCTTCCGGGTCGCAGGAACAATCATCGACAATTCTCGATGATGAAACAAGCGGAAGAGATTCTGAATGCTGCCAGCCCGGGAATACAGATGATTATCGTGACTTGCGGCAATCCGCTGACACAAGTTCCTGATTCAAAGATGGTTGAAAAGGCATTCTCGTCAGTTCCAACCCTGGTGGTTATCGAACAGTACATGACGGACACGGCACAACTTGCCGATTATATTTTGCCAACAACAACAGCTTTTGAGGAAGAGGATCTTTATTATTCCTCGATGTACCATCATTATGTCAATTTTGGTCCTAAACTGGTCTCTCCTCCCGGTGAGGCGAAACCGGATTTATGGATTTGGACACAGCTAGCGCAAAGGCTTGGTTTTGGTGCTGATTTTCATTTTTCAAGAGATGAATGGTTTAAGATGACGCTTAAGTCATTGGAAGAAAAAGGCTTGACGCTTGAAAAATTAAAAGAAAAACATACCTTGGAATTACCCGTTGACAAAATTCCCTGGCAGGATCGTCAGTTCCAAACATTATCGGGTAAATTTGAATTTACTTCATTCCTAGGCCAGCAAAAGGGTGATAACGGCTTGTTAACATTAGCAGTCCCTGATGAATCCAAATGGAAAAATCCTGAGCTGGAGGAAAAATATCCATATAGTCTGCTGACGATTCACCCGTTACGTTCTAATCACTCGCAGAATTATCATCTGTTAGCCAATGAACCGCGCCTTAAAGTGGAGGTCGCACAAAATATTGCTGATAAGCTCAACTTACAAAAGGACGATTATGTCAGAGTATGGAATGATCGTGGTGAAGTAAAGGGCTATCTCTCCATTTTACCGGCTGCCCATCCAAATACAATTAATATTGATGAGGGAATATGGCGCCGGTTTGGCGGGTCGGTAAATAACCTGACATCGAGCCGGGAATCTGATAATGGCCTAGGAAGTACGTTATATGATTGTCTTGTAAATCTTGAAAAGTTCTAATAACTGTCGCCTTAGGGCGGCAGTTGTCTTTTTTCTAACAAATGCCTATAATTGTGAAAGGCTTGTCTATTTATTTTGGAGATAATTTTAAAAATAGATATATTTTTATTGAGGAGTGAACGTAAATGGCTTTAACAGCTGGTATTGTAGGTTTGCCGAACGTTGGTAAATCTACGTTATTTAATGCAATAACCCAAGCGGGGGCTGAATCGGCAAATTATCCTTTCTGTACCATTGATCCGAATGTAGGGATTGTCGAGGTACCGGATTACCGCCTACAAAAGTTAACCGAGCTCGTGCAGCCGAAGAAAACAGTTCCAACGGCATTTGAATTTACCGATATTGCTGGGATTGTTAAAGGGGCAAGTAAAGGTGAAGGGTTGGGAAACAAGTTCCTTTCTCATATCCGCCAAGTCGATGCCATTTGCCAAGTAGTCCGTTGCTTTGCAGATGAAAACATTACCCATGTATCCGGGAAAGTGGACCCAATCGATGATATTGAAACCATCAACCTAGAATTAATCCTTGCTGATATGGAATCAGTTGAAAAGCGAATTGGACGTGTTGAAAAATTAGCAAAGCAAAAGGACAAGGATGCTGCTGCTGAATTTGAAATTCTTGCGATGCTGCGGGATGCTTTTGAAGCAGAAAAACCTGCTCGTACAGTTGATTTTACCGAAGAGCAAATGAAATTGGTAAAAGGACTCCATCTTTTAACGATCAAACCTGTCCTATATGTGGCAAACGTTAGTGAAGAAGATGTTGCCAATCCATCAGATAATGAGTATGTTCAAAAAGTTCGTGAATTTGCCAAGGCAGATAATGCGGAAGTAATCGTGATTTGTGCAAAAATTGAAGAAGAAATTGCTGAGCTTGAAGGCGAAGAAAAGCAAATGTTCCTTGAGGAACTTGGTATTGAGGAGTCTGGACTTGATCAACTAATTCGGGCAGCCTACAGCTTACTTGGCCTAGCGACCTACTTCACTGCTGGTGTGCAGGAAGTTCGTGCATGGACATTCAGAAATGGAATGAAGGCTCCTCAATGTGCTGGTATCATTCACTCAGACTTTGAACGCGGCTTTATTCGCGCTGAAACGGTTTCTTTTGCTGATTTACTAGCGGCTGGTAGTCATAATGCGGCGAAAGAAGCAGGGAAAGTTCGTTTAGAAGGTAAAGAATATGAAGTAAAAGACGGAGATGTCATCCATTTCCGATTTAACGTTTAATTCGTTGGAGGCTGACATTTAGTGTCGGCCTCTTTCTCTTTGTTAAAAAAGCATTACAGCGAAGACGTTGCTTTTCCGCGTATCCTATGATATAATTTCAACTTGTGAGTAATGAATAATTGCTCCTTGCCCATTCGGGCCGTTTAGACCAAAAGGAGGTGACTGTGATGAATAAGTACGAAATCATGTACATCATCCGCCCAAATATTGAAGATGAAGCGAAAAAGGCTCTTGTAGAGCGTTTTAACACAATTCTTCTTGATAATGGTGCGGAAACTGCTGAAACAAAAGATTGGGGTAAGCGCCGTCTTGCATACGAAATCAACGATTTCCGTGACGGATACTACCAAATCGCTAAAACAACATCTTCAGCTGATGCAGTACAAGAGTTTTCTCGTCTTGCAAAAATCAGCGAAGATATCATTCGCCATATCGTAATTAAAGAAGAAGAATAAGATAGATGTATTTTTGGTAATAAATGTTTCACGTGAAACATTTTTCCAAAAGAAGAGGAGTTGATTCTGATGATGAATCGTGTCGTGCTTGTCGGTCGTTTAACAAAAGACCCTGAACTGCGTTATACGCCAAATGGGGTTCCTGTTGCTACTTTTACGTTAGCAGTTAACCGCACATTTTCAAATCAGCAAGGTGAACGTGAAGCAGATTTTATTAACTGCGTTATTTGGCGTAAACCTGCTGAGAATGTTGCAAACTTCTTGAAAAAAGGCAGCTTAGCAGGTGTTGACGGTCGGATTCAAACCCGCAACTATGAAGGACAAGATGGTAAACGTGTATACGTTACAGAGGTTCAGGCAGAAAGTGTTCAATTTCTAGAACCAAAATCATCTGGTGGTGGCGGAAGAAGCAACGATTATTACGGAACTCCTCCAGGGGAACCACAAGGTGGTGGGAACCCATATGGAGGCGGTAATCAGAATCAACGCCAAAATCAGAATCAAAACCAAAACCAAAACAAAGGGTTTACCCGAATGGATGAAGATCCATTTGCCGGAAATGGTCAAATTGACATCTCTGATGACGATCTACCATTTTAAACAAACCTTATTGAACGGATAATAACTTGATAAAGGAGGGAATTTTCATGGCAGGAGGACGTAAAGGCGGTCGCGCAAAGCGCCGTAAAGTATGTTATTTCACAGCAAATGGCATCTCTCGCATTGATTATAAAGATGTGGATTTACTTAAAAAATTCATCTCTGAGCGTGGAAAAATTTTACCACGTCGTGTAACTGGTACAAGTGCAAAATATCAACGTAAACTAACAGTTGCAATCAAACGTGCACGTCAAATGGCATTATTACCATTCGTTGCAGGTGAATAATAAAGCAGAAAGGCAGCAGGGCACCGCTCTTGCTGCCTTTTTTCTTTTAAATAAGTTGAATCGAGGCCCATAACTAGCTAAAATAGGGAGATAGGTGTAGAAAAATAGAGGTGAAAATGTGAAGAATGTAAGCAAACTAACAGAAGGTGCAATCCTATTGGCGGCATTTACTGTTATGTTATTAATCACCATATACATACCGATTATCGGTTCCTTTTTAAATATGGTCTTACCGCTGCCGTTCATGTTGTTCTCGGCAAAAAACAGCGTGAAAAATATTGCGGCCTTTTTCTTAGCTGCAATCATTCTTTCGTTCATTGCAGGTTCGTTTTTAGGGCTCGGATTCGTGTTGCTTTATGGGGCAATCGGAGTTGTCATTGGGTTTATGCTGCAAAAAAATAAGAGTCGGACAACAATATTAATTTCAAGCTCACTTATCTTTATGGCGGGTCTGGTCACCTATTATGTCGTTTCTGTTTCCTTTTTGCAGGTGAATATCATTCATGAGCTTATGGTAGCGTTAAATGAGGGGGTCATAAATTCCCAGGATATGCTAAAAACGATGGGGAAAGAAGACCAAATTGAACTTTTGAACAAGAAGGTAAAAATGATTGAAACGCTTGCACCGTACTTTTTGATTATGTTATCAATTATGGGTACTTTTATTATCCAATGGGTCAATTTTCCGATCCTAAAGCGATTTGGTGTAAAGGTTGAGCCATGGGGAAGTTTTCGGAATCTTTCACTGCCAAGAAGCCTTTTATGGTACTATTTAATTGCTATTGGAGTGGATATTTTGGTGCATCCAGAGCAAGGAACCTATTTATATACAGTTGTCATCAATGCAAGGTTTATTTTGGAGATGTTTTTACTGTTTCAAGGCTTTGCCTTTATCTTTTACATTTTTCATCAAAGGTCTATTTCCAAGGGTTTTACCTTCCTTCTGGTAATTCTTGCTTTCATGATATCAATTATTCATTATATAATATTGTTATTAGGGATTATGGATTTAGGATTTGATTATCGAAAGCGTTTTGAAAAGAAAGAGTAAGACTTGTGACTAGGAGCTGAAAACTTTGCCTGCATTTTTAGAAAAGCGGTCAATACGTTATCCCTTTTACGGGTTAATAGGCGTTACAGTGGTACTGCTCATTGTCCTGTCCTTATATAATTGGATATTAAGTGTAGCCGGGTTGTTATTAATGTTTTTCCCCATCTACTATATGTTTGTCATCGACCAGCGCCAAAGAGAGGAAATGGAGGAGTATATCTCGACTCTTTCTTACCGGGTAAAAAGAGTTGGCGAAGAAGCACTCTTGGGGATGCCCATCGGGATTATGCTTATTAATGATGAGTATTATATTGAATGGACAAATCCGTTTCTATCCTCTTGTTTTGATGAGGACACGATTGTCGGAAGATCACTTTATGATTTAGCTGACACTTTGATTCCGTTAATTAAGCAGGAGGTAGAGACGGAAATCATTACCCTGCATGACCGAAAATTCCGCGTTATCCATAAACGCGAGGAACGGCTTTTATACTTTTTTGATGTAACGGAACAAAAAGAAATTGAGAAAATGTATCATGATGAACGGACGGTTATTGCTACTATCTTTTTAGATAATTATGATGACTTAACACAGGGAATGGACGACCAAATGCGAGGCAGCATCAATAATTTAGTAACGTCCATTCTGAATAAGTGGGCAACTGATAATGGTATTTTCTTGAAACGGGTCTCTTCAGAACGATTTATTGCTGTTTTTAGCGAAGGCATTCTCCATATGCTTGAAAGAGGGAAATTTACCATCCTCGATGAGATAAGAGAAATGACCTCTAAGGAGAATGTCTCGTTTACCTTAAGTATTGGGGTTGGAACAGGCGTCTCCTCCTTACCTGAATTAGGTGCCCTAGCACAATCAAGTCTCGATTTGGCCTTAGGCAGAGGCGGGGATCAAGTAGCCATTAAGCTGCCAAATGGAAAAGTGAAGTTCTTTGGTGGCAAAACAAATCCAATAGAAAAACGGACAAGAGTTAGAGCAAGGGTCATCTCCCATGCCTTGAGGGATTTAATTACTGCAAGTGATAAAGTTATTATAATGGGCCATAAAAACCCTGATATGGATTCGATTGGTTCAAGCATCGGTATTAATAAGGTAGCACAAATGAACCAAAAGGATGCCTATATCGTTGTGAACATGCAGGAGATGGACAACGGTGTAAGGCGGCTTATGGAAGAAATTCGTCATCAGGAGCACTTATTTTCTCACTTTATTGGCCCAGAGGAAGCACTTGAGATTGTATCTGATAAGACACTGCTCGTTGTCGTTGATACCCATAAACCGTCCATGGTTATGGAAGAGCGACTGCTAAATAAAATTGATCATGTTGTGGTTATTGACCATCATCGTCGCGGTGAAGACTTTATTTCCAATCCATTGCTCGTTTATATGGAGCCATATGCCTCCTCTACCTCGGAGTTAGTAACAGAGTTTTTGGAATATCAACCGAAACGAGGTAAAATTGAGATGATCGAAGCGACTGCACTTTTAGCAGGAATCATCGTCGATACAAAAAGCTTTTCATTACGAACCGGCTCAAGAACCTTTGATGCAGCCTCTTACCTCAGGGCACACGGTGCCGATACGGTTCTCGTTCAAAAGTTTCTAAAAGAGGACGTGGATACATATATAAGAAGGTCCAAGCTGATTGAATCAGTAACCTTTTATCGTGATGGAATTGCGATTGCCAAGGGAACTGAACATGAGCATAATGATCAGGTCATTATTGCTCAAGCAGCTGATACACTATTAACCATGGATGGTGTGCTTGCGTCCTTTGTTATTGCAAAACGGAGTGAAGAGGTTATTGGTATCAGTGCACGTTCCCTCGGGAATATCAATGTCCAGGTGATTATGGAAAGTCTAAAAGGCGGTGGTCACCTGACAAATGCAGCCACACAGCTGACGGGCCTGTCAATTGAAGAAACAGATGCCCAATTAAAGATAGCGATTGATGATTATTTTGAAGGAGTGAAAAAAGAATGAAAGTAATATTTCTTAAGGATGTAAAGGGAAAAGGCAAAAAAGGTGAAGTCAAGAATGTTGCAGATGGCTATGCCCATAACTTCTTAATCAAGCAAGGATTAGCGGTTGAAGCAAATAATGCTAGTATCAGTTCATTAGATGCACAAAAGAAGAAGCAGGATCGAGCTGCAGCTGAAGAATTAGCTGAAGCGAAAAAGCTGAAAGAAACATTGGACCAAATTACTGTGGAATTATCTGCGAAGGCAGGCGAAGGCGGAAGATTGTTTGGTTCGATTACAACCAAGCAAATTGCTGAAGAACTGCAAAAGAAGCATGGTATTAAAATTGATAAGCGGAAAATGGAATTAGCAGATGGGATTCGTTCACTTGGCCACACGAAGGTCCCGGTAAAGCTGCATCATGAAGTAACAGCAACATTAACCGTCTCAGTGAAAGAAGTTTAATAATCCAGAATAAAATTTGCCAGTGCGAAATTAAGGATAAACATGATAGAATATTAAAAGTAAGCTATGGAATGTGATCGGTTTAAGGCTGGTCACTTTTTTCTTTTTGGGATATGATATTTTTATACGTTTAAATAAAGCATCCTTCTAAATAGGAGGTTATTGATATAATGAGTGATTTATACGCGGATCGTATGCCGCCACAAAATATTGAAGCCGAACAAGCGGTTTTAGGAGCAATATTTTTAGAACCCTCTGCTCTCACTTTGGCTTCTGAAATATTAATTCCTGAGGATTTTTATCGTGCCTCCCATCAAAAAATCTTCAATGTCATGTTGAAGTTAAACGATGACGGGAAAGCGGTCGACTTAATCACGGTAACAGAGGAATTGGCAGCGTCCAAGCTTATTGAAGATACTGGTGGGGTTAGTTATTTAAGCGAGCTGGCAGGATCGGTTCCTACAGCTGCAAATATTGAGTATTATGCTAGAATCGTAGAAGAAAAATCTTTACTGAGAAGGTTAATACGTACCGCAACAGAGATTGCTACTGACGGGTACTCGCGCGAGGATGAAGTCGAAGCCCTTTTAAGTGAAGCAGAAAAAAGTATCTTAGAGGTTGCACAAAGAAAGAATGCCGGTGCCTTCCACAATATTAAAGATGTACTCGTTCGGACGTATGACAATATTGAATTAATGCATAACCGTGTCGGTGATATTACTGGGATTGCCACTGGCTTTGCTGAGCTTGACCGGATGACAGCGGGATTCCAGCGCAATGATTTAATCATCGTTGGCGCCCGTCCTTCCGTTGGTAAAACAGCCTTTGCCTTGAATATTGCCTCAAACGTTGCGACGAAAACGGGTGAAAATGTAGCGATATTCAGTCTGGAAATGGGTGCAGAGCAGCTAGTGATGCGTATGCTTTGTTCTGAAGGGAATATTGATGCTCAAAGGCTGCGTACTGGCTCGCTAACTGATGAGGACTGGGGCAAGCTGACGATGGCAATGGGGAGTCTCTCCAATTCAGGGATATTTATTGATGATACACCCGGTGTTCGCATCAGTGATATTCGATCAAAATGTCGGCGCTTAAAACAGGAGCACGGCTTAGGAATGATCTTAATTGATTATTTGCAGCTTATTTTAGGAAGCGGCCGATCCGGTGAAAACCGTCAACAAGAAGTATCAGAAATTTCCCGTTCTCTTAAGCAATTAGCCCGTGAACTGCAAGTGCCTGTCATTGCCCTTTCACAGCTTTCTCGTGGTGTCGAGCAGCGTCAAGATAAACGCCCTATGATGTCCGATATTCGTGAATCAGGAAGTATTGAGCAGGATGCTGATATCGTTGCCTTCTTGTATCGTGATGATTACTACGATAAGGAATCAGAGAATAAAAATATCATTGAGATTATCATTGCTAAGCAGCGTAATGGTCCGACGGGGACGGTCCAGTTGGCTTTTGTGAAGGAATATAATAAATTCGTAAACTTAGAGACACGTTTTAATGATGCACCGGGAGCATAACGTAGATATTTTAGAGTTAGCCAGATTAAGAGGCTAGCTCTTTTTTAATGGAAAGGTATTATATTTGGTAGTATTTGGTTAAAAAGCCGAAACTTCAGAAAAAAGAGCCAATAACGTGCAAAAATGAGCCAATGGCCCCCAAAAATGAGCCAATAATAATTAATCATAAAAAATCTTCAAATTAAGACGGCAAAAAGGAATATTTATCCTCAAAAAGGAAAGTCACACGGTCGAGAATTTTATTAAAATAAGAATTCAGGTAAAAAAATAGCAATATCCTCCTAAAATCAAGTCTACACGGTCAACCACTTTGTTTTATATTTGAAATTTCCACTTCTACTAGATAATGCCTCTTCATAAATTTATAGATTACTATTTATACGAACAAAAAATATATTTTTATATAAATCGTTCGTGTTTTGTTGATTTTTAAGGATGGAATTGATAAACTATCTTGGTGAGAATAAATTTAACTGAAACAAAAATTTTGGAGGTGCCTTAAATGTCATCAGTAGTGGTTGTTGGTACGCAATGGGGAGACGAAGGAAAGGGAAAGATAACCGATTTTTTGTCTGAAAATGCAGAGGTAATTGCTCGTTATCAAGGTGGAAACAATGCAGGCCACACCATCAAGTTCAACGGAGAAACCTACAAATTACACTTAATTCCGTCGGGGATTTTTTATAAAGAAAAGGCATGTGTTATCGGGAATGGAATGGTTGTCGATCCAAAGGCACTTGTAACAGAACTTGCTTATTTACATGAAAAAGGGATTACAACCGATAATCTGCGCATCAGCAACCGTGCCCATGTGATTCTTCCCTACCATTTAAAATTGGATGAGGTGGAAGAAGAAAGTAAGGGTGCTAATAAAATTGGCACAACGAAAAAGGGAATAGGTCCCGCCTATATGGATAAGGCAGCCCGCGTGGGAATTAGAATTGCCGATTTACTCGAACGTGACGTGTTTGAAGAAAAGCTTGAGCGAAACCTTGCTGAGAAAAATCGCTTGTTTGAACGCATTTATGAGACCGCTGGCTTCACAAAAGAAGACATTTTAGAGGAGTATTTTGAGTATGGCCAGCAGATTAAGCACTATGTTTGTGATACATCTGTTGTGCTGAATGATGCGTTAGATGAAGGAAAGCGCGTTCTCTTTGAAGGGGCTCAGGGTGTAATGTTAGATATCGACCAAGGCACCTATCCGTTTGTCACCTCGTCGAATCCAGTCGCTGGGGGAGTAACAATTGGTTCCGGTGTTGGTCCTTCGAAAATTACCCATGTCGTTGGCGTGTGTAAGGCGTATACTTCCCGCGTTGGTGATGGTCCCTTCCCAACGGAATTAAATGATGAAACAGGTAATCGAATTCGTGAAGTCGGACGTGAATACGGTACAACCACAGGACGTCCTCGCCGTGTTGGCTGGTTTGACAGCGTCGTCGTCCGCCATGCTCGCCGGGTCAGCGGTTTAACAGACCTATCTCTTAATTCGATTGATGTATTAACGGGGATTGAAACATTGCGAATATGTACAGCTTATCGCTATAAAGGTGAATTAATTACAGAATATCCAGCAAGCTTAAAGGTATTAGCGGAGTGTGAACCTGTCTATGAAGAACTACCAGGCTGGACAGAGGATATTACAGGAGTTAAATCACTAGATGCATTGCCTGTCAATGCGCGCCACTATGTTGAACGGGTAACCCAACTTACTGGGGTTCCTTTAACCACCTTCTCTGTGGGACCGGATCGTAACCAAACAAATGTAGTCCGTAGCCCTTGGAGACAAATATAAGACATGATATGAAGCCCTCAATTTGAGGGCTTTCAATTTTATTAAAAAAAATTGAAAAAAAGTGTTGCTTAGTTTTGATAATCCATGATATTATAAAAAGCGTCGTCACAATACGACAAATTATTGTGAGCAGCTGATCTAGCACAATAAAAGAATCATTTTAGTACGAGCCATTAGCTCAGTTGGTAGAGCACGATCGAATAAGCTTCCATGAAACAGCAACAGGGCACACGCCGAGCTGCTGCTTGAATAAGCTTACTGAGGCGTGGGCATCCGGCGAAATCAAAGATTAGGGAACAATTCATGTACGAGCCATTAGCTCAGTTGGTAGAGCATCTGACTTTTAATCAGAGGGTCGAAGGTTCGAGTCCTTCATGGCTCACCATTTATAATAATATGGCCCCTTGGTCAAGCGGTTAAGACACCGCCCTTTCACGGCGGTAACACGGGTTCGAATCCCGTAGGGGTCATTGGGTTTTGGTCTGGTAGTTCAGTTGGTTAGAATGCCTGCCTGTCACGCAGGAGGTCGCGGGTTCGAGTCCCGTCCGGACCGCCATATGTTGGCTCAGTAGCTCAGTCGGTAGAGCAAAGGACTGAAAATCCTTGTGTCGGCGGTTCGATTCCGTCCTGAGCCATTCCAAAAAGAAGCATGCAAACGCATGCTTCTTTTTTTTTTTCTTATTATCAGTTAATGTTGTTACGGAAATGAAATAAAAGAACCATTATTTTACAAAATATCGCGATATTTTGTCCTATTTTGTAAAATATGAATCTACTACTCTAGACCTAGCAGAAACCTTGATTTAATAGGGATTCTCCACTATTTTTTAAAAAAATGACATAATAAAAATATGAAATTTCTACTAGTATATTTCAAATAAAAGTAGGAAAATGTCAGTAATTATACATTTTTGTTACATTATAGAGACTATTAAACTTTTTAAATAAAATTATGATAAAGTAAAGGAGGTCTAAAATTCTGGAAAATTCTTTAATAGTCAAAAGTTCTAAATTAAGAGGGTTTTACCGTGGTTTAGGAGGAAACAATGTTATTTTCAAATAAAAGGTCAAAGTCAAAAAGATTTTTATTTTTAAAAACTGCCGTTATTACTACCATGGCTGCATCTGTTATTGCCTTTAGTAATGGACCAGTTGCACTTGCCACTTCATCAAAGTTAACGACCATCTATCATGTCTATCTTAATGGTACATACATAGGAAATGTCACTGATAAAGAGGTCATCGATAAACTAGTTACTGAAAAAGTAGATACAGCTAAGAATACCTTCAAGGATGTCAATTTAAAAATTGGTCCGCAGGTTCAATACATACCTGAACAGGTTTTTCGGTCTACAGCAAATAATCAAGAAGCCGTTCAAAACATTAAGAACTCATTCCAACTCCAAGCCGAGGCATCTGCTATCGTCATCGACGGTACACCAGTGGTTTACTTGGATAATAAAGAAACAGCCGAACAAGTAATCAAGAATTTAAAGTTGCAATATGTGACTGAGGAACAATTAAATGAACTTGTGGCAAGAAAGGCTGCAACTGATACAACATTACCACCATTAAAAGAAAATGAAACTCGTATATTAGACGTTCGCTTATCGAAAAATGTTTCAATTGAGGAAGAAAATATTACGCCCGACAAAATTATGTCTGCAGCAGACGCCATTACCTTTTTACAAAAAGGAACATTAGAAGAAAAGAAATATGTAATCCAAGAAGGCGATGTTCTCGAAACGATTGCTCATGATCACGGGCTGAAGATGGCTAATATCTTGGCATTAAACCCAGGTCTTACTGAGGAAACACTCTTAAAAATTGGTCAGGAATTAAATATTACGGTTCCCCAAGCCTTTGTTGAGGTCGTAGTTGACAAAGAAGTGAACCAAAAAGAAACCATTGCATTTGCAAATGAAGTGGTTGAAGAATCATCAATGCCAAAGGGTGAGACAAAAGAAAAGCAAACAGGTCAAAATGGCTCTCGCTCCGTAACCTATTCAATGACAGAACAAAATGGTGTAACCGTTAAGAAGGATAAATCAAGTGAACAAATCCTACAGCAGCCGGTCAATCATATTGTTATCAAAGGAACAAAAGCGATCCCTTCCCGTGGTGAAGGAAGCTTCGCCTGGCCAACATCCGGTGGCTATGTTTCTAGTCAAATGGGCTATCGCTGGAACAAAATGCACAAAGGAATTGATATTGCCAGACCAAGCAATAAGACCATAATGGCCGCTGATAATGGCATTGTTGTCTCTGCTGGCTGGGATGGCGGCTATGGGAATAAAGTGGTCATTGATCATCAAAATGGCTTCCGCACTTTATATGGCCATATGTCATCGTTAAATGTAAAGGCTGGCCAAACCGTTTCAAAAGGCTCAGCTATCGGAATTATGGGTGCTACAGGTGATGCCACAGGCGTCCACTTACACTTCGAAGTTTACAAAAATGGCAGCTTGGTAAACCCGCTATCATATTTAAGATAAAGTGGAACTTCCATCAGTGGAGGGCTCGCTGCCCGTTAATGTGGGATAATATTGAATGGAAAGTCTCTAGTTGTTACTACTACTAGAGACTTTATTTTTTACTTCAAGAATTGTCCAGCTCCAGCTCCCATCGGCTAGTGGACTTCGCTCTTCTCCCTACGATAAGTCAACATCGGATCGCTAACGCTTTCCGTGTTTCCTTTATCTCAGTCGAAGCGCTCCATAAGGAATGCTTCAGCAGCATGGGCATCGCACGAAGGAAAAGCGTTAGCTTTTCCGAGGAGGCCATACGCCGATAGGCGGGCGCCTTCCGCTTTTCTTATTTCCAATGCTGCCAATTGCTAGTTATAGGTGAATTTAACCGAAAACAGTGGTAAAGTAAAATAGACTAGGTATGAAATTAAACAACTGCTTTTGATTGTATAGATTAATTTTATTAAAAAGGAGAAATGGTATGGAGAAAAAGATTCTTGTTGTCGATGACGAAAAGCCGATTGCAGATATTTTACAGTTTAACTTAAAAAAAGAAGGATACGTTGTCTATTGTGCCTATGATGGGAACGAAGCACTCCAATTGGTTGAAGAAATCCAGCCTGACCTAATCCTCTTAGATATTATGCTTCCACTAAGGGACGGGATGGAAGTTTGCCGTGAAGTCCGTAAAAAATACGAGATGCCGATTATTATGCTGACAGCAAAGGATTCAGAAATTGATAAAGTGCTTGGACTAGAACTTGGTGCAGATGATTATGTGACAAAGCCATTCAGTACGAGGGAATTAATTGCCCGAGTAAAAGCGAATTTGCGCCGTCACCAACAAATTCTGACCCAGCCGGAAAACGAGACCGAAACGAATGAAATTGAAATCGGCTCGCTTGTGATTCATCCAGATGCCTATGTCGTTTCGAAGCGCGGTGAGACCATAGAGCTTACGCATCGGGAGTTTGAACTGCTCTACTATTTAGCGAAGCATATTGGACAAGTCATGACCAGAGAGCACCTCTTACAGACCGTATGGGGTTACGATTATTACGGAGATGTTAGGACAGTCGATGTAACCGTGAGACGGTTGCGTGAAAAAATTGAGGATAGCCCGAGCCATCCCACTTGGATTGTCACCAGGCGCGGGGTTGGATATTACTTGCGCAATCCCGAACAGGAGTAATCTTATAGATGAAAAAGGTTGGTTTCTTTCGCTCAATACATGTAAAGTTTGTCATCATCTATGTCCTGCTAATTTTAGTGGCAATGCAAATAATTGGTGTCTATTTTGTTCGGCAGCTTGAAGAAACCTTAAGGACAAATTTTCAAACATCGTTAAAAGAACGTGTGAATTTGCTTGCCTATAATGTTCGCGAGGAAATGGAAAAGGAAAGAACGCCTGAAGACCCAACGCTCGAAGATGACATCAAGAAAATTCTAGACTCCTTTGATGCAGGAGATATTTCTGAAGTTCAGGTCATTGAGGGCAGGTCCCTCAAAATTCTTGGAACTTCTCAGCCCAGCAACCAAGAAGTAGTCGGACAAAGGACAACCGAGCTTAGGGTAAAGCAATCAATGGTGTTGGAAGAGGATCAAAGCGCGATATTAATCGAAAAGCAAACAGGCCACAGGATTTGGGTCCTTTCTACCCCAATCAAGTCGGGGAAAAAGGTTATTGGGGCTATTTACCTTGTCGCAAAAATAGAAAATGTTTTTGGACAAATGAAAACGATTAATGGGATTTTTGCTACTGGAACAGCGATAGCCTTATCCATTACTGCGATTTTAGGCATTTTGTTAGCCCAGACGATTACCAGGCCAATCGCAGATATGAAGAAGCAGGCATTAGCAATGGCAAAAGGGAATTTTTCACGAAAGGTTAAAGTGTACGGCTATGATGAAATAGGAACACTGGCGATTACCTTCAATAACTTGACGAAAAAACTCCAAGAAGCACAGGCCATGACAGAAGGAGAACGAAGAAAACTTTCCTCCGTGTTATCGTATATGACAGACGGAGTGATTGCTACCGACAGAAAGGGCCGTGTTATTTTAATCAACGATCCTGCTGCAGAGATGCTGAATGTTTCACGTGAAACAGTCCTAACTCAGCCGATTGTGTCTTTATTGAGCTTAGAGGATACGAATTCCTTTGAGGATCTCCTTGAAGAAAAAGATTCGTTAATCTTAGACTATAGTACCAAAACAGAACGCTATTTTCTCCGTGCCAATTTTTCGGTGATTCAAAAAGAAACAGGTTTTGTCAATGGCTTAATTGCGGTTCTTCATGATATAACGGATCAAGAAAAAATTGATGCCGAAAGAAGAGAGTTTGTCGCCAATGTTTCACACGAATTACGAACTCCATTAACAACAATGCGGAGTTATTTAGAAGCCCTTGCAGATGGTGCGTGGCAAGACGAGGAAATTGCTCCGAACTTTTTAGAAGTGACACGGACGGAAACGGAAAGAATGATTCGGCTTGTGAATGATCTTCTGCAATTGTCGAAAATGGATAGTACGGATTATCTGTTGAATAAAGAGTGGGTGAACTTTGTCAATTTCTATCATCGTATTATTGACCGCTTTGAAATGGCCAAGGAGCAGAATGTAACCTTCAAGAGAAAGCTTCCTGATCATGCGATATTTGTGGAAATTGATGAAGATAAAATGACCCAGGTTTTATACAATATTATTTCCAATGCCTTGAAGTACTCCCCAGAAGGCGGACAAGTCACGTTCTCGATAAAAGAAGAAGAAGATAAAATCATCGTCAGTGTATCCGATCAAGGTGTGGGGATTCCAAAAGAGAATATTGGCAAGATTTTTGACCGTTTTTATCGTGTCGATAAAGCGAGAACCCGGAAATTGGGCGGTACGGGCCTTGGGCTGGCGATTGCAAAGGAAATGGTCAATGTTCATGGAGGGGCGATTTGGGTAACAAGTAAAGAAGGAAAAGGAACGAAGATTTCCTTTTCATTGCCATACGAGCGTTCTGAAGAGGATGAATGGTCATGAGATACGAAAAAATCAAATCAGGAATCTTAACGATATTAGTCTTGGTAAGTATTCTGTTAACATGGAATCTTTGGACGTACCAGCCCAACTACGACACGATGGAAAAGAGTAATTATGTAGCAGAGGTCACTGTCAGTGAAAAACAAGAGGTCCAAAAAATTATTAGACCTGATCAAATCCTGTTTCATGAGAAGGGTCGGCATTACGGGACCAATAATACAGCAGAGCTTGAAAAGGTAATCAAGGATTTAAGCCGCTGGGTCTTTTTTGATATAAAAAATTATTCGGACAAAGTGGAGAATATTGAGGAATTAACGCATGACAGTGGCAATGCGGAGATTATTTTTCCCGGAGAGGTCCCGATTGAGTTATATCGCAGCGTCTTAACGATTGAAGGAAAGAAGGTACCCCCTTTCAATTTCGATCGAATTATCATTAATGTTGATAGCTCGGAAAAGGAAAATGGAATTGTCTATTTCGTTTCCACTGAAAATCAACAGGTCTTTATTAGTCATATCTCATCTACTAATTTAAGCGAGTTTAACCGTGATTTTTATAAAGATGCAACGCAGTTACCAAGATATTTTGCTTATAAAGCTTCTGAAAAGCGTACAATTTTCTTGCCAGAAGAAGAAACGGAAATGACCACTTATAAGTATTTGCCTAGGACCCTTAATTCTGAAGAATTTAAAGTGGCACTATTTAATGATCCAAGTTTTGTGCAGAAAAGCATTGTCAAACAAGGTGAAGAGTATACGAATGGTTCTAGTAAAATGAGCGTTAATAACCAAAGCAACATACTTAAATATATTAATCCAACAGCAGAAGACAATTATATGGACAGCTCTTATGATTTAGTCAAACGCAGCATTGATTTTGTTAATGAACATGGCGGTTGGACGGATTCTTACCGCTTTGTTTCTAAAAGTGAATATAATCGATCGGTTACCTTTCGTTTATACAGCATGGATGGTTTTCCTGTCTTTAACAGAAATGGACTTTCTGAAATTAATGAGGTATGGAGCCGGGATGAAATTAATAAATATGAGCGGCCAAATATTTCTTTAGAGCTGCCATTAGAAATGCAAAAAGTAAAACGTCCTTCTGGACATGTAGCATTAGAATATTTACAAAAGAAAAAAGACATTAAGCCAGAGCTTCTCGAGGAAATGATCTTGGGCTATCGGATGGAAAGGGATTCTGATGTGAATGGGCTAATCCTCTTAGAACCTGCCTGGTTCTATCGCTATGATAAAACATGGAGGCAGATTACAATGGAAGACCTGGGAGGATTACAGCATGGATTGGAGTAAAATAAAAACGATTTTTATTATCACCTTCTTGATTTTAGATGTCTATCTCCTTTTTCAATTCATGAAAATTCGCGATGCCAATAAATATGAGGTTATTACCGAGGCTACGTTTGAAGAAAAACTGAAAGCGGATGAGATTCAGTATGTTGACCTGCCTAAGGCTCCGATTAAAGATCAATATTTAAGTGCTAAGCCGAAGACATTTATTAAAGGGGATTTGGCAAAACTTAAAGGTCAGACAGGGGATCTTAAAGAACCAGGGACGACCCTTCAAGTGACACTTGAGAAGCCATTTCAGTTAAGTTCAAAGTTTGAACCAGCGGAGCTTTCGACCTTTATTAAGGATAATGTCCTTTACGGAGATCATTATCAATTTTGGGAGAAGGATGACCAAAAAAAGACCATTACCTACTTTCAGCAATATGAGAATTTCTCTTTGTATCAAAATATTAATGGGATGATTATTTTCAATCTTAATGCTAATAATCAAATTATTTCCTATCAACAATCCTATCTTGAGGGGATTGAAAAACTAACGGAAAAAGAGGAAATCCTCTCTCCGTTAAAGGCAATTGAAACCCTGCATCAAAAGAGAGTGCTGAAGCCAAAAAGTAAAATCACTAAAATAGAGCTTGGCTATTCGACACGCATCCAACTGGCTGCTTCTCAAGTATTAGCGCCAACTTGGCGCATTGTGGTCGATGATAAGGAAAGCTTATTTGTGAATGCGTTTGAGGGCCAGATTATTGTTTTTAAAAGCGACGAAAATAGTAAAGTGGAGTGAAAGAGTATGTCGTTAAGATATAGCATCCTTGCAAGCGGGAGTACGGGAAACGCCCTCTATGTAGAATCTGAAGAACATTCCTTCCTTGTTGATGCCGGGTTTAGCGGCAAGCAGATGGAGGCTCTTTTCGGGCAGATTGACCGCGATATTAGCAAGCTTTCCGGGATTTTTGTTACCCATGAGCACAGCGATCATATTAAGGGGATTGGGGTGCTTGCCCGTAAATACCATTTGCCAGTTTTTGCGAATGAAAAAACCTGGCGGGCGATGGAAAGTTCAGTAGGAGCAATTCCAACCGAGCAAAAGTTTGTTTTTAACATGGAAACGGTAAAGAGTTTCGGAGCTGTGGATATCGAATCATTCGGGGTATCGCATGATGCAGCGGAACCAATGTTTTACGTTTTCCATCATTCAGGGAAAAAGCTCGTTCTGATTACCGATACAGGCTATGTAAGTGATCGAATGAAGGGTACGATCTCCAATGCTGATGTGTATGTTTTTGAATCAAACCATGACGTGCAAATGCTGCGGATGGGGAAATATCCTTGGAACATCAAACGCAGAATTCTAAGTGATGTCGGCCACGTTTCCAATGAGGATGCTGCGCTGGCAATGAGTGATGTGATTGGGGACCGAACGAAACGGGTCTATCTCGCCCATTTAAGTCTAGATAATAATATGAAGGATTTAGCAAAGATGGCGGTAACACAAACGCTCGAGGGTTGCGGTTTAATTGTTGGCGAACAATTTGGACTATACGATACAGACCCGAAAATCCCAACGATTTTAACAGCAGTATAGGATTTTTTTAGAATGAAGTTGCCTTTTGATGGTACTTCATTTTTTTTCTGTTGAAAAGGGGCGGAGCGCCGCAAAAATGAATCACTTGAACCAGTTAAAGTGAAATACCCATTTCACTAGACGAAAGATGTGAAGTCTAGCTTTGCTCTCACCGCCTTTATTAGGTGACTATGGCTTGTTCTCAAAACTTATTTCCAGGATAGGGTTGGGAGTTGAGGCTCATGATAGTTTTTTGTAAAAAAGGGAGAAGCGGTGCAAAAATAAATCATTTTATCCCATTTGGGAGGCAATTAACAATTTTGAATAGGTGAAGATCAGCTTTGCTCACACCACCTTCATTGTGTTGGTGTAATACTTCTATTAAATTTGCTTCCAAGCATGGGGTGGGAGTAGAAACTCATGCTAATTATCAAAATATGGCTAAATTATGAACAAACTCGTAAGATTCCGATAACAAAATGAAATTTTTTAGTAATTTAAGGATGAATGAGTATAATTGTAATTATAAGCCAAAATAGGAGTTAGCAACCTTTTCGAGAGAGAGGAATGGTGTAAATTGGGTTATTATGATGATCATTCACCAAATCGCAATAGAGAAAGGAAAGGAAATAGGGGCGGATTCTTCCTCGCCAGCTTTGTTGGGGCAATAGTAGGTGCAGGTGCAGTTCTCATTGCCATTCCAACCTTGTCAAATCAGGGAGTTCTTCCTTATAAAATTGAATCTGATCAAACAGGAACGAATACCAATACGAATCCGAAAAATGTGATTCATAAACAGGTTAGTTATGATGTAAAAACAGATACAACCAATGCCGTTGAAAAAACAGCTGATGCCGTTGTTGGAATCAATAACATCCAGTCATCAAGCTTTTGGTCTGACAATGGCACTAGCCCTGATGAGGCAGCTGGAACAGGCTCAGGCGTCATTTATAAAAAGGTAGGAAACCGCGCTTTTGTCGTTACAAACGATCATGTTGTCGAAGGTGCCAAAAAGCTTGAAGTCAGTCTGACGGATGGAACAAAGATTTCTGCCAAACTCCTTGGCAGCGATATTTGGACGGATTTAGCGGTACTGGAGATTGATGCCAGCAAGGTAAAAAAGGTTGCTGAATTCGGTGATTCAGATAGTTTAAAGATGGGTGAACCGGTCATTGCTATCGGAAATCCACTCGGTGCGACCTTTTCCGGCTCGGTAACACAAGGGATTATTTCAGGATTAAAACGAACGATCCCGATAGATATCGATCAGGATGGTGTCATAGATTGGCAGTCAGAGGTATTGCAAACGGATGCTGCGATTAATCCAGGTAACAGTGGTGGCGCTTTAATTAATATGGCCGGGCAAGTCATTGGGATTAATTCGATGAAAATTGCCCAGCAGGCAGTTGAAGGGATTGGCTTATCGATTCCTATTAATTCAGCAAAGCCAATTATTAATGACCTCGAGCAATTTGGCTCGGTCAAACGTCCATATATGGGTGTCGATTTAAAATCGGTATCTGAAATTCCAGCTTACTATCAGGAAGAGGCTTTGAAGCTGCCTCGTGATGTGAATTATGGTGTGGCCCTTCGGCTGGTTAAACCAAATTCGCCAGCATCGCAAGCAGGATTAAAAGAGTTGGATGTTATCGTCGAAATGGATGGGCAAAAAATTAGTGACGTCATCGACCTTCGTAAGCATTTGTATCAGAAAAAGAAAATTGGCGAGCACATGAAGATTAAGTTTTATCGTGATGGAAAGATAAAAGAAACCAGCTTAACATTGTCAGTGGAAAAGTTACAATAAAGCAGTAATGGAAACGAGAAAGTGACTGGCTCACTTTCTCGTTTTTTATTGTGGTATTATGGATGAGGTCAAAGTATGATTGACGATAATGAAGTTAAAAATAACAATATGGATCGGGAAGGTGAAGATAGATGATTTATTGCTGTGAAGAGCATGTGGAAATTGCGTTAGATACAGTTGTGGATGAATATGAAACATTTCCAGTTTTGATGAAAATAACTGGGGATAACTTATCAACAAGCTGTGAATATTGTCAAAATGAAGCTGTATATATGGTGGCGAACAAGTGATTCCATACAAGATGTGGATAAAAATTGTGGACATGTGGATAACCACTGTGGATAAGTTGTTTGTAAACTGTTTGTAATCAAGTTGTAAAGGGTTGTGGATTGTGCATATCTCAATAGTGACGGTTGGTAAATTAAAAGAGAAATATTTGAGACTTGGAATTGAGGAGTATTTAAAAAGATTGTCTGCTTATGCAAAAGTAGAAGTGTTTGAAGTCGCAGATGAAAAAGCACCGGAAGTGTTAAGCGAGCTAGAAATGGTCCAGGTGAAGCAAAAAGAAGGCGAAAGAATCTTAGCAAAAATAAGCCAAGATACATATGTGATTGCCTTAGCAATCCAAGGGAAATTGCAATCATCCGAGGAACTAGCGGATACATTGGATAAACTAGCGACTTACGGAAAAAGCAAAATAGCCTTCGTGATCGGCGGCTCGTTGGGTTTAAGTGAGGAAGTATTAAAGAGATCAAACGAGCAACTGTCTTTTTCACGAATGACCTTTCCGCATCAGCTGATGAGATTGATTTTGGTCGAGCAAATTTACCGGGCATTTCGGATTAATCGGGGGGAACCATACCACAAATAACGGCGGAAATTAGAGAGTGTAGGTTCACTGGTAACGGCAAACGAAAGCCTTAACTTGAGTTAAGGCTTTTCAGGCTGTCGAAAAACCATCGACAGCCTATTATTATATCCACAAACTTTAACGATTCACCTTTTTTTAAGTCAAAAAAGCTCTGAAATTCGAGGTTTAGATTCCCGTATAATAAAAAATTGCTGAGAAAAAATACCCCTTTCTATTTTTACTGCCAAATTGTATGGAAGACTCCTGCTAAATCGCATCGTTCATAGGTGTGAGCGCCGAAGTAATCCCGTTGTGCCTGCAATAAGCTGGCAGAGGAAGTGCCTTTTCGATAACTGTCATAATAAGAAAGAGAAGCACTTAAACATGGGAACGAGATGCCGGAAACGACGCCTTCACAGACAACTTTCCGCAATCCAATTTGGTATTCTTTCACCTTTTCAGCAAAATATGGGGCGATAAGCAAATTAGCCAAATCTGGCTGCTCTTGATATGTTTGACTGATAACGTTTAAAAATTCTGCACGAATGATACAGCCGCCGCGGAAAATGAGTGCGATATCCTTTAAAGGCAGGTCCCATCCGTAAAGTTCAGAAGTCATTTTATACTGTGTAAATCCTTGAGCATACGCACAAACTTTGCCCATATACAATGCCTGTCTAATGTACTCAATCCACAAATGCTTATCTAAGTTCTGCGGATCCATCTCTGGTCCTGACAGGATATTTTCAGCGTTAACCCGTTCTTCTTTTAAAGAAGATAGATAACGGGCAAATAATGATTCTGTAATAATCGATGCTGGGATTCCGTTATCAATAGCTTGAATACTTGTCCATTTACCAGTGCCTTTTTGTCCTGTTTTATCGAGAATCACATCAATCAATGGCAAGCCTGTTAGTTCATCTTTTTTCCTTAAAATTTCTGCCGTGATTTCGATTAAATAGCTTTTTAGCTCACCTTGATTCCACGTTTCAAAGATCTCAGCAATTTCTTCAACCGATAAATGTAATTTTTCTCTTAAGAATGTGTAGGCTTCAGCAATCAATTGCATATCAGCATACTCAATCCCGTTATGTACTATTTTGACAAAGTGACCTGCACCTTTTGGACCAATATACGTACAGCAAGAGTCGCCTTCCACTTGGGCTGCAATTTTCGTAAGAATAGGAGCAGCTTTTTCATAGACGTTTTTATCGCCGCCTGGCATGATAGAAGGACCTGTTAAAGCACCGACTTCTCCGCCAGATATACCAATTCCTAAATAACCGATTCCATTAGACTTCAGGTCATCATATCTTTGTGCTGTATCCTCGTAATGAGAGTTACCTCCGTCCATGATCACATCGCCTTTTTCAAGAAAAGGTATTAATGAGCCTATCACCGAATCGATTGCTTTACCCGCAGTAACCATCACAAAGATTTTTCTTGGAGTTTCTATTGACTGGACAAAATCTTGAATTTGGTAGTAAGGAGTAATTGCTTGTCCATCAAGTTTTTGGACGAGTTGATCGGTTAAATCCCTTGTATAATTATAAACAGCTACATGCTCACCTTTATTCGCCATGTTTAAAGCTATATTACTGCCCATTACCCCTAAACCAATAACACCAATTGTATTTAACATCTAGTTATACTCCTTTTTATAAGATTAATAGGCAGTAAAACCCCTGTGTTTTAAGTAGGGTTTTACTGCCTTGAAGGCTTATACAAATAAGCTTAGTAATAGAATAAATCCTAGTCCTGCTACGGAAATAATCGTCTCAAGCAAGGTCCAAGTTGCAAATGTTTCTTTCATGCTTAAACCAAAATACTCTTTGAACATCCAGAAACCAGCATCGTTTACGTGGGAAGCAATCAAGCTACCCGCACCAGTTGCAAGTACAACTAAAGCTAAGTTAACGTCAGATTGTCCTAACATTGGAATAACTAAACCAGCAGTTGTTAAGGACGCAACAGTTGCTGAACCTAAAGAGATACGTAAGATTGCAGCAATAATCCAGGCAAGAAGGATGGGAGATAAGGCTGTTCCTTTGAATAATTCAGCAACGTAGTCACCTACACCGCCATTAATCAATACTTGTTTGAAGGCTCCGCCGCCCCCGATGATTAACAGCAACATCCCAATATTTGAAATTGCAGTTGTACAAGATTCCATAACATTTTTGATAGGAATCTTTCTAGCTAATCCCATAGTATAAACAGCAACTAATAAAGAGATCAACATCGAAGTACCAGCATCCCCAATAAAGCGGATTGCTGCTAGGAAACCATTATCTTCAAATCCCATTGTTTTTTGCAGCAAAGTAATAATCGTAGCAATTGACATTAAAATTACAGGAAGTAAAGCGGTAAAAACACTGATTCCAAAACCAGGCGTTTCTTCAAGTTTAAATACTTTCTGTTCCCCTAATGAGGCAATATTACCTGTTTTTGTAAAAGATGCAGGTACTAGCTTTTTAGCAATCTTCGTAAATACAGGTCCCGCTAAAATAACCGTTGGAATCGCAATAATGAAACCGTAAAGTAATACTTCACCAATGTTTGCACCATATTCACCAGCAATAACGGTTGGTCCTGGATGTGGCGGCAGGAATCCGTGTGTGACGGATAAAGCTGCAGCCATCGGAATACCGAGATACAAAATAGAAATCTTTAATTGTCTTGAAATGGCAAATACGATTGGAATTAATAATACAAGTCCTACTTCAAAGAATAAAGCAACACCAATGATGAAAGAGGCAGCAACGACAGCCCATTGGATATTCTTTTCACCAAATTTGTTAACGAGTGTCATGGCAATTCGCTGTGCGCCCCCTGAATCGGCAATCAGCTTACCTAACATCGCACCAAGTCCAAAGATTAGCGCTAAGTGGCCAAGTGTTCCGCCTAGTCCTGCTTCAATGGTTTTGACAATTTCTTCTAAAGGCATTCCAAGAGCTAAAGCAACACCAAAAGATACGATGATCAAAGAAATAAAGGTGTTTAATTTGAAGCCCATGATTAAAATTAGTAATGCTAAAATTCCAATTGCAACAATAACTAATGGCATTTTATTTCCCCCTAAAATTTATATTGTTGTGTTTAATAAACTTCTTTGATAGTTGGCAATCCGAGTATAATCGTCTGTTAATACTCGGGAAAGATGAATAAAAATCGGCAGTAACTGTCTATATTCTTTAGCGGCCTCTTCTTTAGGTGTGTGTTTGTAGGTGTTGCCGACCATTTCAGAAACAACTTCAAAGGAGTCGATTTTTCCTGTCGCATACAGCCCTAAAATGCAGGCACCGAGACATGAGCTTTCGTAGCTTTCTGGTACGACTACTTCAGATTCGAAAATATCGGACATCATTTGCCGCCAAACTTCTGATCTTGCGAAGCCTCCTGTTGCTTGAATCCGGGTTACAGGCCCATCCATACATTCAGTTAAGGCTAGATATACGGTATATAAGTTATATATAACTCCTTCTAATGCTGCACGAATCATGTGTTCTTTCTTATGTGACAAGGTTAATCCAAAAAAGGAGCCGCGGACGTCAGGATTCCATAGTGGTGCACGTTCCCCTGCGAGGTAGGGATGGAACAATAATCCATCTGCACCAGGCCTCACACGTTCAGCAATCTTGGTTAAAACCTCGTACGGATCAATTCCTAATCTTTTCGCCGTTTCAACTTCTGCTGAAGCAAATTCATCCCGGATCCAGCGTAGAACCATTCCACCATTGTTTACCGGTCCGCCAATGACCCAATGCTTTTCGGTTAACGCATAGCAGAAGATTCTTCCTTTTTCATCGATTTGCGGTTGATCAATGATGGTTCGAATTGCACCGCTTGTCCCAATCGTGACCGCAATCTCACCTTTTCTAATCGCATTTACACCGAGATTGGAGAGGACCCCATCGCTTGCCCCAATGACAAAAGGTGTTTCTGGATCAATCCCAATCTGTTTCGCTAACACTGGATTACAGTTGTTGAATCGTTTAGTTGTCGGGACGAGTTCCGATAAATGATCCCGTGTAACACCGGCAATTTTTAATGCTTCATCATCCCAATCCAGTGTTTTCAGATTCATCATCCCCATGCAGGATGCCAAGGAATGATCGACTACATATTGATCAAAGAATTTTTTAAATATATATTCTTTAATTCCGATATACTTTTGAGCCTTGACAGCGATTTCAGGACAGTCATTTACGATCCATGCTATTTTCGTTAAGGGTGACATAGGATGAATCGGAGTTCCTGTTCGTTTGTAGATTTCATGCCCATTCAATTCATCTTTTATTTTATGGGCCCATGCTTCACTGCGGTTATCAGCCCACGTAATAACAGGCGAGAGCGGCTGGTCGTTTTCGTCTATGGCAATGACACTATGCATCGCACTGCTAAAGGAAATAAACGATAGCTTCTTATTGGGATGCTTATTCGTTATGTTCGAAATAGCTTGTAACACAGCCTGGAAAATTTCTTCAGGATCCTGCTCGGCTATTGAAATATTGGGTGTGTAAAGAGGGTAACCGATATTCTCTGTTTGAATGACTTCGCCTTTTTCAGTAAATAATACAGCTTTGGTACTTGTGGTACCGATGTCAACACCTAACATGTAGCTAGTCATTTTCTTGAACGACTCCTTTTGAAAGCATTTGTTGTGACCTCCAAAGGTCCTCTACTTTACCTTGCACGTCATCAAAATTTTGGTGCAAGGACTTAATCATAAGGTTTCTATCTTTTGTTCTGATGGCTTCAATATAAAGCTCATGATTGTTGATAATCCGAGTGAAGTCATCATATTTGTCTTTGAATCGGCCGCGCATCGATAAAAGAATGAAGCTTTCCATAACCGGCTTTAAATTATTCCAAATCATTAGGATATAGGAATGATTAACGGCCCGAATAATCGTTTCATGGAATAAAACATCCTGGAAGGAAAACTCATCTGCATCACAGTACTTAATCGCAACTTTCATCATTTCAAGGATTTTACTAAGTTCTTTTACTAACTCATTCGTCTCCATTCGTGCAAGCCGTTCAAATACAAACGTTTCTATTAATAACCGGACATCATAGATTTCTTCAATTTCTTTTTCGGATAAACCTATGACAACAGCACCCATTCTTTCCAATCGGATGATGTTTTCGGATGCCAGTATTTTTAATGCTTCCCGGACGGGTGAACGACTTACAGAAAAATCTGCTGCTAATTTATTTTCAGATAAGATGGTACCGCTTTCAATCATGTCTGAAATAATCTGCATTCGAAGTTCGTATGCCACGCGATCTCCAGCTGAGGCTTTTGAAAGCCATTTTTCAGGATATAAAAATTCCCTTGATTCGGACATAAATCCACCTTCTTTATTAATCGAGTATACTTGTATACAAGTATACTAACAGAAATATTTTATTTTGCAAGCGCTTTTATTAATCTATTTATAGGATTTTGTCGAAATTTATTAGATTAATGGTAATCGTTTCTATTGATGAAGAGCGGTGATTATTAATTACTATTATCAGATGACAGATTTGATTTAAAGATCAATTTCATACTAGTCAAATAAAAGCTCTTGGTTGTAAAGGGAGTATCTGTGTTTTGTTTGGCACGCCTATTTATGATAGAAAAAGCAAAAAATAAGGTAGAGAGGAACCGCCATGTTTTCCCGTACAGTAGAGTTAACCTCATATTTAACACATGAGTAATCAACCGTACCTGAATAGGTGCGGTTTTATTATTTCTCCTCTATTTGTCAAAAAGAAAGGTATAGTATAAGTGGTATAATTACATTAATGTGTAATAATAAATCCTAATTAATAATTCACCCTGAAAAAAAGGGTGGCTTTTTGATTTAACCCCCCAAAAAAATCTCGTTTGTTAATGAGTGAAACGAGGAATCCACTTGAAGAAATATCTCGTGCCAATATCCAAAAATTTTAAGCATGTTATGAAGGTCTGGATTTGGCCCTTTTTTCGCAAAGTTTTCATTCTAATAGGAATTTTGGCTGTGTTGATTTATGTAGCCGGAAAAGTCAACTGGGCACCAATGGAGAACTGGGTTATTGACAAATTAGCCCATCATGAACCGATTGGGAATCAGTATACTCTGCCCTTTCAGGAAAAGTTGCAGGTGGATATCCCTGATACAAAAGCCTATAAAAAGGAAAAACTTTTGATGTTTAAGACAAATATCAAAAACTCTTTTAAGTTGTTAGCTTCAAAGGTCGGGTTTCAAAGTAGAGTTCCAAATTCTAACTTAACTAGCAACAGTAAAGAATTTTCTACCAGCAAATACAAGGACTTGCTAGTAAACGGCATTCCATTAGAGAATGAACAGGCATCGGTTACAAAGGCTTCCTTATCTGATTGGGAAATCATTAAGACCAACCTTTACGATGGTTTTAGTGCCCTTAAGGACATGTTGACTGTTAGAATCATGACTGAAGATGGTAAACCAATGATTGTAAAAGTTGTAAAGGACCAACCTGTCCTTGTTGAATATGATGAATCTGATAATGTAATGAGATGGGGAAAGGAAATTCAAGCCGCCTCTTCAAAATACGGAATTGACCCTGCTGTAATAGCTGCTATTATCGAACAAGAATCAGGGGGTAATCCAGATGCAATAAGTCCGGTTGGAGCGGTTGGTTTAATGCAGTTAATGCCGAGGACAGCCAAAGGGTTAGGAGTAAATCCCTATGACCCAGCTCAGAACATTGAAGGCGGCACAAAATATCTAGCAATTCAGCTTAACCATTTTGGAAGCCTTGAATTGGCATTGGCTGCTTATAATGCCGGTCCTGGAAGGGTGTTAAACTCAAAGTATTTGTATCTCTCTGAGACACAAAACTATATTCGAAATGTACCTGCTCTGGTAAATAAATATGAGCACAATTTTCAGCGGCAGTAAAACATACAAAATAGGCTGAACATCTATTTATATATTTATTCGGGTTGTATTTGAAATCCGCTGCCTTTTTGGCTGTAATTGTAGTAAGACAGTAAAACGCAATGACTGAATAAGCCGTCATTGCGTTTCAATTATACTAAGGTAAGACTTGCAAGTTAAGTATCTAGCAATAGTAGGACTTATTTGTGGGCTGCTTTTGGCGTTTTGTTATTTAATTATTGCGTACCAGGGTGCTTCAGCTTCGATATCCGGAAACGTGGATAAAGGAGCAAGTGTACTAAGTGCTGCACTAAATCAATTGTTTGGACAGGGTGGAACGATTGTTTTAGGGTTAATTTTTACATTAGCCTGTTTAAGTGTTTGTATTGGATTAATCACATCATGTGCTCAATATTTTTCAAGTGTGTTCCCAAAGATATCGTATATTCAATGGACCATTCTTTTATGTATCATCAGTGGGTTTGTAGCCAATCTGGGTCTATCGCAAATATTAAAAGTATCTGTACCTGTGCTGGGATTAGTGTATCCATTGGCCATTACTCTGATTATTTTAGGTCTTTTACATGATTGATTACCTGTTAATCAACGACCGGTTTATGTTATGACAATTAGCTTGGTGGGTTTATTTAGTTTATTGGAAATCATCAATTCTACATTTTTAAATGGTTCATTTTCAGGATTATTATCTAATATTCCTTTGCATAATAAAGGCTTCGGCTGGGTATTCCTGGTTTGCTTGGTTTCACAATAGGCGGTGTTATTGAAAAATTAAAGTATAATGAGGACACGACTGAAAAGAAGGCAGCGTAAACCGCCAATATAATAGGTGCGGTGAACCGTATCATTAGTAACTACAAACCAAAAAAAGCCACAACCTATTTTATAAGTGGTAAAGCCTGTTAGATGAGGAAGAGATCCTAATTTCAACACTTTGGTTCAGGTTATAATTAACTAAAGATATATGATCATGTTTTATAAAAAAAATCGCTTCTTTTTTAATTGATCTATTGTAGCTCAATTATATTAAAGGAAGCGATTTTTTTGTTGTGAGTGCAGTTAACTGTTTAAAATAATTTTAAAGCAAGTACCGCCGCCTTCATTATTTGTAACGGTAATGGTGCCATTATGTTTTTTGATAATGCTATCTACAATCGAAAGTCCCAAGCCAGCACCACCTATTTGAGAGCGTGATTTGTCAACACGATAAAAAGGCTCGAATATGTTCTTTTTCATTTCATCAGGAATACCAATACCAGTATCCTTAATTTCTATTAAAACCTGTTCCTTGTTTAACCTTTCAACCACAATATCAACTGTAGCATTTTCAACATTGTACTTAATCCCATTTTCAACAATGTTGTAAAAAGCAAGATATAATAAATTGGTGTTTCCTTTAACTACGCTGTCATCGCAATTTAAAGATAACTGGACATTTTTTTCATTGGCAATGGAAGAAAGCTCAGAGATAATATCATCAAAAATTTCTTTTAGGAAAATACTACTCTGTTCGTCCTTGTCATCCATATTGGTCATATCCAAAAGATTACCAACAAGCCTCCTCAATCTGGTTGTTTGCTTTTCAATAATAGAAATAAGAGCGTCATAATCTTCGATCGTATGAGCATTTTTCTTCTTGAAAACATCAACTTTTGTTTGTAAGACAGCAAGCGGTGTTCGAAGCTCATGGGCGGCACTTGCAGAAAATCGACGTTGCATCATAAAAGTGTTATTTAGTTTGTCTGTCATTTCATTAAAGGACTGGGTAAGCTCTGCTATTTCATCCTTTGTAGTTGGCACAGCTAATGTTTCGGACAGATTGTTCACATTGATATTCTTGACTTCATCATTTAGCGTATCAAGTGGTTTTAATGCCTTGCCTGAAACATAATAAGTTAAAAATCCACCGCCAACAATAACTAAGAGCATATAGATTATACTTTGAGTTTTAAATTCCGTTCTTGCCTTTTGAGAATCTTCTGATGGAACAGGCAATGCCATGCTGTTTGGTACTGCTTGGGAATATCCGTCCATCCATCCATCATTGCCAACCACCTGTGCCGGTAACATGGAAGTGGCGTCAATCCTCGTAGCCATTCGATCCGCAGAAAAGTTGAGTATTAAGGTAAGACCTACACAACAAACACTTAAAATGGTGACGGTCATAACTGTAAGTCGCAATCGTATAGGTATTTTTTTAAGCATTGTCATCACCATTTTGTTCTACTAGAAAATAGCCCTCACCAATTTTCGTCCGAATGGGGTCATAGTTTAAAACAGTCTTTAGTTTTTTTCTCAGCGTTGCAATATGAACTCGAATCGCGCTACTAAAGCTATCGACATTTTTATCCCAAACATGTTCAACTAACTCTTCTCCACTAACAACTCTATCTTGGTTAAGTAAAAAGTATTCAAGCAATGCAAATTCTTTTTTTGTAAGTGTCAGATCATCTTCACATATAAAGGCAACACGCTTTGCTAAATTAACCTTAATCTCACCGCAGGATAACATATTGCCCGCCTGCACAAATTTTCGCCTCAATAAATTTCGTATTCTTGCTTCTAATTCTGCAAAATCAAATGGCTTTACCAAATAGTCATTTGCGCCTATATCTAAGCCTTTAACCTTGTCTGCAACACAACCTCTTGCACTAAGAATAAGTATTTTTAATTCTGGCTTTTCATCTCGTATTTTTTCTAAAACTTCTAATCCATCCATTTGAGGAAGGTTTAAATCAAGGATAACTAAATCATAATTTTCAACGTATAAAAGCTCGTAAGCATTTTCCCCATTATCGCATGTATCAACTGCATAACCGTCTAGTCGAAGCCCTTCGGCAATCGCTTCTTGTAAATCAACCTCGTCTTCTACAACAAGAATTCTCATACGTAAATCACCTCTTTTTAAATTATAACCTAGGTGTATATTAAATTTATGTTAAGCAATTAAATTTAAAATAATAGAATTCTCTTAACAAGGATTTAATATCGATTGTTACACAATGATGTTATCAAGTTTAGGAGGAAAGTAAATGTATATTCTAAAAAACGCGATTAAAAACATGAAAAGAAACAAAGGTAGAAACCTTTTGATTGGCTTTGTAATGGTAATTATTGCGATTGCGTGTGTGATTTCATTAGTAATTAATAGTGCAACAAGTAGCATTATAAAAGATTATAAAAATCAGTTTGGGAGCGAAGTAAATGTTGAGTTGGATTATGCGAAGCTTTCACAAAGTGGAAGTATGGATGAGCTTCCAGAAGTAACGATTGATGAACTTAAAAGCTATGCTGATTCCAAATATATCAAGGAATACTATTTTTATTTAGAAGCGCCAGCATATTCAAAAAAAATTACAGCATTAAACCAAGGCGATAATTCTGGAATGCAAGGTAGTGGGGCTGCTGTTGGTGGTGGACCTGAGTTGCCACAACCTAACCTTAAAATAATGGGTAGCACTTCCTATCAGCTTTTTGAGGAATTTAAAAAGGGCGAACGCAAAATTACAAGTGGTAAAATTTTTGAAAAAGACAATGAAATTGTTATAAGCGAAGACTTGGCTAGATTAAACAATTTAAAGGCTGGCGATACGATTGTTTTACGCTCGCTTGCAGATGTAGAAAAAGATGTAGCACTTAAAGTAACAGGTATTTATCAAGATTTAAGCAAGGATATAACGGCAGATGCAGTTTATAAAGATCCTTATATGACAAGAAGAAATGAACTCTTGACCAATTATGAAACGGCTACGGAACTTGTAGGCAAACAAGCACAAACAATGTCACGCATTAAGTATTTTTTGAAATCTCCTGATGATTTAACTGCCTTTGTCAAGGAAGCCCAAAGCAAAGGACTAAGTGAATCCTACACCTTAACAAACAACGCATACCTGTACAAGCAGATTGCGGGGCCTGTTGAAAGTGTCCAAAAGATAAGTAAGGTATTTTTAATCGTAGTACTTATTTTAGGTGGCATTATTCTTATTCTACTTAATCTTATTGCTTTACGAGAGCGAAAATATGAAATTGGTGTTTTAAGAGCTATCGGAATGAAGAAATACAAGGTTATTAAAACACTGGTATATGAATCCATTATTGTAACAATGCTCGCAGTTACTTTCGGACTTGGAGTTGGAAGTTTTGCAGCACAGCCAGTATCGAACAAACTACTTGCTGACCAAATTGAGCAAAGACAAGAGCAAATGGACAATATGGGTGGTAATTTAGGCTCTGGTGCAGCTCTGCCAAATACGAACGAAATTGTTAATACATTGAATGTGAAGTTGAATGCAGGGGTTATTTTTGGCATGTTCCTTATAGGTGGCTTGCTCGTAATTATTTCTAGTTCAATGTCCCTTGTGTATATCACAAAATATGAGCCGATAAAAATTCTAACGGAAAGAGATTAAGGAGGAAACGAAAATGAGTGTAATAACAGTCAATAACCTTTCTTATGTTTATGATGGAGCAAAAAAGAAAGTACTTAATAACATTACTATTGCATTTGAACCTAAAAAAACGTATGCCATCGTCGGTAAGTCAGGCTCTGGAAAAACGACACTTTTAGCTTTGCTTTCAGGACTCGATCTTTGTAAAGAGGGTGAAATACTCTATAACGGTAAAAATATAAAAACAATTGACCGTGATAACTACCGTTCCAATAAAATTGGTGTTATTTTTCAAAGTTATAATTTACTCACAAATGCTACAGCAATTGAAAATATTATACTCTCTATTGACATTAGCGGTATCAAAATAACCAACAAAAAAGAGTACGCTTATAACTTATTGCAAAAAGTTGGTATCGATAAAGAAACGGCTGATCGCAAAGTATTAAAGTTAAGTGGTGGCGAGCAACAGCGTGTAGGAATTGCTAGAGCTTTATCGCATAACCCTGACATTATCATTGCAGATGAGCCGACGGGAAATTTAGATATTGAAACCGAACAAAGTATTATGGAAATACTTACTTCACTCTCTAAAAAAGAAAAAAAGTGTGTAATTATTGTTACCCACTCAAAAAAGGTTGCCGGCTATGCGGATGAAATTTGGGGGATATCTGAAGGAAAGCTATCACTCGTGAAGAAAAAAGAAAGCTAGTTTTGAAGGGATGAGGAAAATGTTCGAAATAAAGAATATATCAAAACGATATAATGGAGAATTTGCATTAAATGATATCTCTTTTAGGATGGGGAAAGGCCTGAACTTTATAGTAGGCTCTTCAGGTAGCGGTAAAACCACTCTTTTAAAAATTATGAGTGGTATGGAACAGGATTTTGACGGCGAAGTTCTATATTGCGGGAAGAGTATTAAAGAATTAACATCCAACGAAAAAAGCTATTTTTATAACAACATCTTTGGTTTTGTTTGGCAGGATTTCAATCTGCTTGAAGACGGTACAGTTTTAGAAAATGTACTGCTCCCACAGTATTTGAAAAATAACAAGAACAAAAAGGTTGCCGTAAATATTTTGAAAGAGCTAAAAATATTTGATATTGCCGAACAAAAGGTTAAATATCTTTCGGGTGGTCAAAAACAACGCATTGCTATTGCACGAGAGCTCATGAAAAATCCGCAAGTTATTATTGCTGATGAGCCAACAAGTGCTCTGGATAAGAAAACAGCAAAGATAACAATGGATATTCTTCGGGACATTTCTAAGAGTAGAACAGTCATAGTCGTAACTCATGATACTTCTTTGATAACGTCTAAAGATAACATTTTTGAGCTTGATAAGGGTGAGCTTATCTCCAAATCAGAAATTGTATCTTTCAAAAGTTCCGAACTTAAAATACAGAATAGCCATAGTTTATCTATAAAGAATGCTTTTATACTTACAAAGTCAAATATAAAAAGCAAATTTGGACGATTTGTAATAGCTACTTTAGCTCTTATGGTAGCAGGAATATTATTGCTTACCACTGTAAATGGGACGGTGGAGAACAGTAGTCAAGGTGAATTTGACAAGCTAATTGATACCTATGGCGATGCTCTTTTGGATATTGGTTTATACAACAGCTTTACAGATGCGGCTGGTACAGACGGAAAGGAAAATGATAAGCCAAGTGGCGAGGTTACTCAAGATATTAGCGGCTTATATGATGTGTATGCTAAAGACGAACGAGTTGCATTCACGGCTTATTTACAAGCAATTGACAATATAAAAATAATACTTGACGGCAAGGAGTACCAAATAAAAAGCTCAGGAAGTACCCCGACCATTAACAAATTAGTTGCCGGTAAAATGCCAATGGGTACAGGAAATGAAGTTGTTGTACCAGAGAGCTTTGTAAAAACATTAGGTATTTCACCCAAAGAAGTAATTGGTAAAGAAATAATGTTTAAAGGTGCAATCAGCGATTGGAGTAACGGAACCCCTATTTCAAAAAACACTTCTTCAAAGGCTAAAATTGTAGGTGTTATGGATACGACCGTTAAATATGACTATGCAGGACAAGTAATGGAATACACCGTAGATGACTCATTCCTTTTCAGTAAAGCAGCTCTTGCCGATATGCTAAATCAGGCAGGAATGGATATAGGAAAACTGAATTTTTTATTCCGTGCAAAAACACCTGCTGATATGATAGCTATTAAAGATGAACTAAATGAAAAAGGAATTGTTCCTATAGGCAGATTTGAGCTTGTTGAGGATCTTGTTAGATTAAACACGCAAACTACTGAACAATCAGGTTCTGCAAGTGCGATTGTCGGAGTATTGTCTGTCATTGTGGTTATTGCTATTTTCCTTATCACAGGTTTTATGAGAAAAAGAGAATTCGCGATTTATAAGGTGAGCGGTTTTAATAACAAGCAATTGAGTTTACTTAACTTGACAGAAACAACAATAGCCACCATAACGGCAATTGTTATAATGTTTATTACCTCACCGCTTTTAAATATGGCTACGAAAAGCTTATTTAACGTAAATATTTCAAATTCAAAGATGATGGTTACGGGAGTACTTATGATGGTTGCAATGGCAGTTGTTGCCTATCTGACGACCTCAATTTCCATTATTAAAACTAATATTACCACCGCTTTAAAAACAGGTGATAGATAATGATAGAGATAGAAAACCTCACGAAAAAATATGATGATTCATTCATTCTTGACGATACGAGTTTTAAATTTCCAAACAATGGACTGGTTTGTCTGTTAGGAGTATCGGGTTGCGGTAAAAGCACTTTAATGAATATGCTTGCAGGCTTTGATAGCGATTATAGCGGTGATATAAGTGTTTGCGGGATTTCTATCAGTAAAATGAACGATAATGAATTGTGTGCCTACCGTCGAGACAACATAGGCTTCATTTTTCAAGATTATCATCTTTTGAGAGGATACACCGTGCTCGATAATATGTTGCGCCCTTGTGAGCTTAACTCTTTAAGTGAAGAGGAAAACATAGGAAACGCAAAAAAATTATTAAATAAACTCGGGATGTCACAAAAAATAAATGAGAAAATCGAAAATCTTTCGGGCGGTCAAAAGCAAAGGGTCGCCATTGCAAGAGCGTTAATCAGTGGTCCAAATATTATTTTAGCAGATGAGCCAACGGGAGCATTGGACCGCAAGAACGCTACTGAGATTATGGAGCTATTAAAGGAAATTTCAAAAGACCGTTTGGTGGTGGTGATAACACACGATCAGAAAATATGTAGCTTTGCTGATCATGTAATTAGCATTGAAAACGGCAAGATTGTCTCAAAAGATACTGCTATTCAAACAGATATAAACAGTAAGCGTAGAATGATTAATAATCGAATGGTTAAAGTATCTGTATTCAAGTCGGCATTTAAGAATTTTAATGTTCATATCACACGTTACATTGCGATTGGCTTGGCAATTGCCATCGGTATTCTTGCATTTATGCTGTCTTTATCTTCGGGTAATATTATCGAAAAGTCTATTACAGATTTCAAAGAAAAAAACACAGCATTTAGTAACGGTTATATTAAAGTCGAGAATGGTGCAACCGTTTTTAATATACTGAAAACTGATAAACGTATCGAAAATGTTTACTATCAATATAAAATAGCCAATGTAAATTTAAGTATGGGTGATAAAACAGAAATAATGGCTGAAAAATACCCAATGCCAATGGCTACCCAAAACATGTCATACGGGACCATGCCGCGGAATAGTAAAAATGAGATAGCGTTTGCTCCAAGCCTTGCGAAAAAATTTGCAAGTGATATTAGCAGCTTGCTTGGGAAAGAGTTAACTTTAATGTATGGTGAGAAAGAATACAAGTTGACCATTAGTGGAATTTTTAACGCAGACTATGATGACTTCTTTGTAAGCTCTGATATTGAGAGAGAGTTATATAAGAATGTCAGGAATGAAAAATCCTATTCAATCAGCTATGATGTAAAAGATTTTGAGGATATTGTTTCAGTGAGTCAAATGCTGAAAGACAAAAAAATTGACAGCAAAAATGTATCGAAAGAAGTGGCTGCTTTACAAAGTACATTTAAAAGCCTTTATCGCTTATTCCTTACCGTTTCTATATTGATTTTGGCAATTGGTTTGTTTATAAGTACTATATTACTGATCAAACTGCAAAATTCAAGATATAAGGAATTAGGTCTGCTATCTGCACTGGGATTTAATAAAGGAACATTACGAAAAATGATTGTCTGCGAAAATATGATATTATCCGTTATAGCAGCTGTTTTCAATGTTGTTCTTATGGGGTGTACCTATTTAGCCGGTATGATTTTTGATTTAGCAATTATTATTACCCCATTGCAGATGTTGCTCTCCATGTTTTCTACAGGTGTTGTTGTTATTGTAATCAGTGTAATAGCCAGCCATAAGCTCATTCATACCGAGCCTGCTGTTGCGTTAAGAAAATAAAACAATCTAAGGATAGAATATTAATCAAGGATGAATCTGTGAATAGAACAAAGAACCTCCGATAGTGGTGTAACGGTGAACCGTACCATAAGTAAATGAGGTTTTCTATTTTTTAGTCAAAGACTTGCAATTGCCTGGCACCATCCGAAATTTATCGAAGCTGGATAGGTTGTTTGTACATTCATTTTATCACTGCATTTGTCTAATTCAATTTACTCATTGATCTTTGTCCAAGGGGTCAGTCCCTACTACCTTATTGTAGTGGGAGACTGACCCTTTTTTTAGTATTCTAATTCCTTCACAATATTGAAACACTTTTATTCCTTTTCCACCTTTAAAATATAAGAAAGTGAGATAAGAAGAAAAATTCCATTAAGGGTTAAAGGGGACTATCAGCTTATGAAGTATAAATTTAATCTCCCGCTGCAAATTAAAATAACATTTCTAGTATGCGGGGTAAGTATACTATGTCTAATAGTAACCAATGTTTTTATTCAAGAAAATGTAGAGAAAACGATTATTGGTCATATAGAAGAGAAAGCTAAGGACATCTCCAAGACTGCAGCAGTTTCTCCAGTTTTTATTGATGGACTTAGCGGGAAAGCGAGTGATAAAACAATCCAGCAGTATGCTGAGAAAATGAGGAAAGCCGCAAATGTACCCTTTCTTGTAGTAATGGATATGAATGGAATTAGAAAGTCTCACCCATTACCCGATAAAATTGGTAAGGAATACGCAGGTGGGGATGCAGGAGAAGTCTTTAAAGGACATGAACATATCTCTATAGCAGAAGGCACATTAGGTAAATCGTTAAGATATTTTACTCCAGTATACAATGAAGATGGAAAGCAAATCGGTGCCATTTTGGTTGGCGTTTTACTTGACGATGTAGAACAAAAAGTTTGGAAAAGTACAAGAGTGATATATATTAGTATGCTATTAGGATTGATCGTTGGTTTAATTGGCGCGGTCTTACTTTCAAGGAAAGTAAAGAAAATTATGTTTGGAATGGAACCGACAGAAATAGCTAATTTACTAGAACAAAGAAGTGCTGTATTGGAATATGCCAGAGAAGGTGTAATTGCTATTGATAAAACATCAAGAATTACTCTTCTAAACAAAGAAGCCTCTAAATTGATGAGATCAATCGGGGTTTCTAATGACGCTATTGGAATGAAAATAGAAGAGGTGCTACCTCAGCTTCAATTGACCAAACTAATGGCAACCGGTGAAAAATTACTTGACCAAGAATACTCATTAAGGGAGCTAGTAATTGTAGCTAATATCGTTCCAATTTACGTTAATAAGGAAATTACCGGAGCAGTTGCAACTTTTAGAGATAAAACAGAAATCAGACAACTGGCTGAACAGCTTACTGGAGCAAGGACTTACGCGGAGGCGTTACGAGCACAAACCCATGAATTCATGAATAAGCTTCATGTTATCCTAGGAATGGTCCATATGAAAATCTATGATAAGTTGGCCGAATATGTGAAGCAAATTTCTAATTCTTTTCAGACGGAAGTAGGATTTTTAACAGCTAGAATTAAAGATCCTGTGATTGCAGGATTTATAATCGGCAAGGCTAGCCATGCTAGAGAACATGGAGCCATACTATATGTTACAGAGAATAGTTTTCTTCCAAAACCGAATAATAATGAAGTAGTACAGGATGTGGTAACCATCCTTGGAAACTTGATAGATAATTCGATAGAAGCTCTAAATGGTTGTAGGGAGAAAAAGGTAGAGGTAGAAATACATCCAATTGAAAACAAAAAACTTTCAATAAAAGTCTCTGATTCCGGGTCGGGAATAAACGAGGAAGTCCAAGAGCAAGTATTTGAAAGAGGTTTTTCAACAAAGGGGGAGAACCGCGGCATTGGGCTATATTTAGTCCTGGAGACAATTAAGAAGTTAAATGGAAAGATTACCATTCTATCTGAACCTGCAAAGGGAACAATCCTTCACGTTATCATTCCATTCGAGGGAAAGGAGTAGGAATCATGACTAAAACTGTAATTGTTGAAGATGATCCTATGGTTGCAGAAATAAACCGACGTTATTTAGAGCAAATTGAGGGAATTGAGCTTGTTGGAATAGCAGGGTCTGTTGAAGAAGCCATTCCACTTCTTGAAGGGAATAAAGTTGATCTCATTTTGCTCGACATTCATATGCCAGGAGACAACGGTTGGAGTCTTTTGTCAAAGATTCGTGGTCTAGGAACAGAGATTGATGTTATCATCATAACTGCTTCCTGTGATAAGGAAAGCATAAAAAAAGGACTTCGTTTTGGAACGGTTGACTACTTAATAAAACCTTTTGAGTTTGAAAGATTTCAAACGGCCCTTCTTTCTTATCGAAAAGAACAAATGATGATGAATGACCAGGAAAAGTTAAATCAAATTGATTTAGACCAATTCCTTCTTCGTAAAGAACAAAAAATCTCGGCAGGATACGATTTGCCTAAGGGACTGACAAAAAATACTCTCTGTAAAGTATGGAAACAGGTAACAGAAATGGGGGGGACCCCTTTTTCAACAGAGGAGCTCGCCTGTAAAGTAGGAATATCAAGAGTTTCCATAAGAAAATATGTAATCTTTTTGGCTGATATTCATGTACTGGAAACTGAAGTTGTATATGGTACGATCGGTCGTCCAGTATACATGCATAGGATTGCTAACGAGGGTAGTAGTATAATCCAAAACTACATCGATAATAACTTTTAACCTTACACGCCTTAAAAAATTTATACAAACCAATGAAGCAGTGTTCCCAAGAAGGGAGACACTGTTTTTTTTGTTCTAATATAAGAATTTATTACATTGAACTTTGAGAAATGTCCAGCTTCGGGCGCCTTGCGCTTTTCTTATTTTACTTAAGTCAATTACTTTAATTACTAAACTCTTTAATAAATTCCATAAACTATTCCTGACATGCAGTACCTAGTATTCTACAGGTGTAGTTATATATTTCTTATGTTAGTAGATATCTTGGCGGCGGAGGGATTGATAGTTCAGAAATAACTTTAAACCAATAAAAATCAATCGTTTGAATGGAAAACTTCTAATCATGCATTAGTCGTTATTTTTTAAGAAAGTTTGTGAAATATATCACATTATTGAACATTTTGTGAACATTTTATCTAAAACTAAAAGGAGCTGAAATAATGGCTATCCCTGCTATGAAATTACAGCAACATCCCAAAAACCCCAATTTAACAACAAAGATTTCAGGAGAAGTAAAATTTGTTCCATTATTAGTAACACTTGCACTTGGGGCCATCATTTGGTTTATTCATCCCCCTGAAGGTTTATCCCTGCAGGCTTGGCATTTACTTGCTATTTTTGTGGCTACCATTGTCGGCTTAATCATCAAGCCTTTACCAATGGGAAGTGTAGCGATTTTGGCGCTAACAGCGACTGTTATTACACAAACACTCACGATTGAGCAATCGCTTAGTGGGTTTCAAAATACAACAATCTGGTTGATTGTCATTGCGTTTTTTATTTCAAGAGGATTTATAAAGACTGGATTAGGTACAAGGGTTGCCTATATGTTTGTTAAAAAGTTTGGGAAGAAGACGCTCGGCTTATCGTATTCCTTGATTGCGAGCGATTTGATTCTATCACCGGCTATGCCATCCAACACGGCTCGTGCGGGCGGAATACTGCTCCCAATCATCCGCTCCCTATCCGAAGCATATGGCTCAAAGGTAGGGGACGGAACGGAAAGAAAAGTTGGGGCATTTTTAACAAAAGTAGCCTTCCAGGGTGACATGATTACCTCTGCGATGTTTCTAACGGCTATGGCTGCAAACCCGCTGGCTGCTCAAATTGCCGGGGATATCACCGGTAAACACATTACCTGGTTAGGTTGGGCAACAGCGGCAATCGTTCCTGGACTGCTCAGCTTGATATTGATTCCCTATGTAATATATAAGTTATATCCACCGGAAATTAAAGAAACACCTGCAGCAGCGCAAATGGCTGATAAGAAATTAAAAGAAATGGGACCACTGAAAAAAGAAGAATACTACATGATCGGTGTTTTCCTTCTTATTTTATCCCTTTGGATTTTCGGAACAAGTTTAAACATCAACGCTACTACTACAGCTTTTATTGGACTGGGTGCACTGCTAGTTACACAAGTACTAAATTGGTCAGACATTAAAAAAGAAGAGGGCGCCTGGGATACATTAATCTGGTTCGCTGTCCTAGTTATGATGGCCAGCTTCCTGAATGAATTAGGTTTAATACCATGGTTCAGCCACACTATGCAAGGTGCAGTCAGCGGTTTGCCTTGGATTTGGACACTGATCATCCTGTCTGTTGTCTATTTTTATTCTCACTATTTCTTTGCGAGTAACACGGCTCACGTCAGTGCCATGTATTCAGCATTCCTTGCCGTTTTGGTTGCTGCTGGAGCACCGCCACTTGTATCAGCTCTATTGTTGGGGGTATTCAGTAATCTGTTTGGCTGTATAACTCATTATAGCTGCGGACCAGCTCCTGTCTTTTTCGGCAGTGGATATGTCACTCAGAATAAATGGTGGTCACTCGGATTCATCATTTCTATCATTCATATTGTTGTCTGGATTGGTATTGGCGGTGCATGGTGGAAATTACTAGGTCTTTGGTAAACGAGAGATTGAGGAGATGAGGTTTAATGAAGTCCACTTGCTGTTTTGAAAGTTTGGAAACTCAATATTCTTCGGAGCTTTACCACGGGTGTGATGATGATTATGAATTAATGATACCCTACCTTATCTGTACAAAGTGCGGAGCAGTTAATTTCCAATATATAGAGGAAAACAAACAAGAAGCAATTGCTTAATTGCAGGAGGAGAACAGAATGCGTGAAATTTCAGCAATATTAATTACCAAAACGGTCAGAGATCTTTGTATGCAGGCTGCTTGTGACCTTCCAGAGGATGTAGAAGCTCTTATTGCAGCTGGGCTGGAAAAGGAAGAATCACAATTTGGGAAGTATAGCCTGGAGAAAATATTGAAGAATGTTAAATTAGCTCGTGCCGAGCATGCCCCAATGTGCCAGGATACTGGCATGACTGTAGTATTTGTTGAGGTCGGGCAAGAAGCTCGAATTGTTGATGGAGATTTGACCGAAGCCATTAACGAGGGGGTTCGACAGGGATATGAGGAAGGTTATTTGCGTAAATCTGTAGTAAAGGATCCTGTATTTGATCGTAAAAATACAGGTGACAACACCCCTGCAGTCATCCATATGGAAATTGTCCCAGGAGACAAAGTAAAGATTGAGGTGCTTCCGAAAGGCGCAGGAAGCGAGAATATGGGAGCAGTCAAGATGTGTAAGCCAGCAGAGGGAATAGATGGAGTAAAGGACTTTATTGTTAACTCCATAACTCAGGCTGGCGGAAACCCATGTCCTCCAGTTATTGTCGGTGTCGGTATTGGAGGGACAATGGATAAATGTACGTTATTAGCAAAAAAGGCATTGGCAAGAAAAGCTGGAGAGCCAAATTCTAATCCGGCCTATGCAGAAATGGAAGCTGAGCTGTTAGAGCGGATTAACAAGCTTGGAATCGGACCTCAGGGATTTGGAGGAAAGGTAACTGCTCTTGCTGTTCATATTGAGACCTATCCGACACATATTGCCATGATGCCTGTCTGTGTCACTTTGAACTGCCACGCTGCTCGTCATAAAGAAGCTATTTTATAAGGGGTGAACAAAATGACAAACATAAAAAGGTTGAACACACCATTAACATACGATCAAATTAAAGACCTGAAAGCAGGAGACCAAGTGTCTATAACTGGAGTTATATACTCGGCTCGTGATGCCGCCCATAAAAACATGGTAGATGCTTTGAAAGAAAACAAGCCCCTTCCCATTGATGTAGAAGGACAAATCATCTATTATGCAGGGCCGACCCCTGCTAAGCCGGGGAAAGTGATTGGCTCCTGTGGGCCTACGACAAGCGGCCGCATGGATGCCTTCTCGCCGGAAATGATGGAACAGGGCTTAAAGGGCATGATCGGTAAAGGTCCGAGAAGCAAAGAAGTAATCGAATCCATGAAGAAAAATGGAGCTGTTTACTTTGCAGCTATTGGCGGAGCTGCGGCATTAATCGCCGATACGATTAAAAAGGTAGATATTGTAGCTTATGAAGAACTTGGTCCTGAAGCTATCCGCCGCATGGAAGTGACAGATTATCCTTGTATCGTTGCTGTTGACAGTGAAGGAAATGATTTATATGAGATTGGTGTAAAGAAATATAAAGTAGAAGATTAATCACCAACGAGAGGAGAAACAACAATGCTTAGCTATGATGTTGTAATTGTAGGAGCGGGTGGGGCTGGTATGATGGCAGCCCTCTCTGCTAGTGAAGATAAAAGTCTTCGTGTCGCCTGCCTTTCAAAAATTTTCCCGACGCGTTCCCATACTGGAGCCGCACAGGGTGGAATTAACGCAGCAATGGGATACAGGGATGCAAATGACTCGCCTGCGAGCCATTTCATGGATACCGTAAAAGGCAGTGATTTCTTAGCCGATCAGGATGCAGTCGAATTTTTTACATCGAATATGCCAAAGGTGATTTCAGAACTAAATTATTACGGGGTTCCTTTTTCAAGGGATGAAAATGGCCGTATCGCTCAAAGACCGTTTGGCGGTGCATCTAGTCCAAGAACCTGTTATTCAGCTGATAAAACGGGACATGTCATTCTTCATGCCCTTTATGAACAGTGTTTAAAAAACGGCGTAAAGTTCCACAATGACTGGCACCTTTTGTCGCTTGCTGTAAACAATGGCCATTTTGAAGGTATTGTTGCTATGGATATTCGAAGTGGTGAAATACATGCCATTCAAGCAAAATCAGTTGTCATCGCAACAGGTGGGTTTGGACGTGTCTATTGGAGCAGAACAACGAATGCAATTAATATGACGGGAGACGGAACGGCTGCTTGCTTTAATGCAGGCATTCCTTTAAAAGACCCGGAATTTGTCCAGTTCCATCCAACAGGTCTTGCCTCTACCGGTGTTCTTCTTTCTGAAGCATGCCGCGGAGAAGGTGGGTATTTAATTAATAAAGACGGAGAGCGGTTTATGGCTCGATATGCTCCGGGCAAAATGGAGCTTGGCCCACGTGATCTTGTTTCAAGGGCAATTGAAACAGAAATTAAAGAGGGCCGTGGATTTGGTGAAGGAATGCAATCATACGTTTTGATGGATCTTCGCCATTTAGGAGAAAAGAGAATTATGGAGAGACTGCCACAGGTTAGGGAACTGGCTATGGATTTTGAAGGTGTGGATCTCATAAAAGAACCTGTTCCGATCCGCCCAAGCTGCCACTATACAATGGGCGGCATTCATATAAGTGACTATCAGACTTGCAGCACTCCTATTGAAGGAATCCATGCAGCGGGTGAGTGCTGCTGTGTTTCTATCCATGGTGCCAACCGACTTGGCGGTAATTCAGTGGCTGACGTAGTCCTGTTTGGAAAGTACGCTGGACTGGGTGCAAAGGAAAGTGCGAAGAGACGCTCATTTACTACTACGGAAAAGTTGAGCGAAGAAACTGAAAAATGGATGGAGAAATTTAGAACCATCCGTCATAAAAAGACTGGGATTAATATGTTTAAGATTCGTGACGAGTTAGCTGAAACCATGTGGAATAATGTAGGCATCTTTAGGACGGAAAGTGAAATGGAAAAGGCCTTTAAAAAAGTGTCTGAACTTCTGGAAAAATATAAGGATGCTGTGATCGGCGATTCTTCTGAAAAATATAATATGGCTTTCATTAACTATGTTGAAATCGAAAATATTTTAAAGTTAGCAAAGGCGATAACAATGGGGGCGCTCAACAGAAAAGAGAGCAGGGGCTCGCATTCACGGGCTGACTACCCAATTCGTGATGATGCTAATTTCCTTAAACATACATTAATCTATCAAGATGGGGATCAATATCGTTTGGAATATAGCCCGGTAAAGGTTACAAAATATCAACCGGAGGAGCGAAAATACTAATGTATACAAAACTATATTTTAAAATTAAGCGATTTGACGGCGAAAATGAATGGTTTCAGGATTATGAGCTGCCATATGAAAAGGGAAAAACCATTTTATGGGTCTTAACCACCATTCGTGAACAGCTTGATCCCACTCTTGTATTTACATCGGCTTGCCGCCATGCCATTTGTGGAAGCTGCGCTGTGAGAATTAATGACAATGCATTCCTAGTATGCAAAACCTCACTTGATGAAGTACTTGAGACATTTAAAACGAATCGTTTAACCTTTGAACCATTAAAGAATTTTGATGTCATAAAAGACTTGGCTGTAGCATGGGAACCGAAGATGGAAAAAATGGAGCAAGTGAAGCCATGGCTTATTCCTTCTAATGAAGGAAGCAAAGAAGATGGGTTCATCCAGAGTGAAGAAGATTATCACCAAATTGCTACTCCTACCGATTGTATTTTATGCGGTGTTTGTGCTTCTGAATGTAATCAACTGGCCGTAAATGATGGTACCTATTTGGATCCGTTTATTTTAAACAGGGCCTACCGATTTGCAGTTGACTCAAGAGATGGTTCTCCTGAGGAGCATATCATGCCAGTATATGAAAATGAATTATGGAAATGTCTTCATTGTATGCAGTGCGTCACGAAATGTCCAAAAGGAATTCCATTAACAGATGAAATCGCCTTTTTGAGACAAGAGTCCATCAAGATGGGCCAGGTGCGTAATCAAGGGGCGAAACATGCTTTTGCTTTCCATGATGATGTAAAAAACAAAGGACGTTTAAATGAAGTGATGCTTCCAATCAAAACGGATGGCTTAGTTAATACAGCAATGAGAAAGGTGCCGTTCGCCTTAAGAATGATTAAAAAGGGGAAAATCAATCCTTTTCATATACCAAAGGAAATTGAGGGTATCAAGGGCGTTAGGGAAATTTACAAGTTTGCACAGGAGGTTGAATAATAATGAGATACGCATTTTTTCCAGGTTGCACACTTGAGTCTGCAGCAGAGGAGCTCATGATTTCAACAAAGAAGGTGGCGGCTGCTTTAGGGATTGAGCTAATCGAACTTAAGGGCTGGACATGCTGTGGAGCGAGCCATATTCAAGATGTAGATGACTTTCTGGCAACATCTATTAATGCCAGAAATATTTCGCTAGCGGAAGAGCTAAAGGTTGATAAATTACTGACAGTATGTAATACCTGTACCCTAATGCTTCGTACAGCCAAGCTTAAAATGGACAAGAATGAAAAGCTGCGTACGAGAGTAAATGAAGGCCTTGGCAGGACAGGGATGGAATACAAGGGGACAGTAGAAGTAACCCATTTATTGTGGGCGCTAATTCAGGACTATGGATTAGAAAATCTGAAGAAAAAGGTCAAACGGCCGCTAACTGGTTTAAAAGTTGCCAATTTCTATGGATGTCATATCCTGATGCCGCCAAATATTATGGGATTTGAAAATCATATGAATCCGCAGTCCATGGAAATGGTAGCAAGTGTACTTGGTGCAGAGAGCGTTGATTTTGATCAGCGATTGGCATGCTGCGGGTTCCATGCTGTGTTTCCAGCTGAAAAAGAAGTAATGGATCTTACAGGGAGAAATTGTTTATCACCTAAATCTTCTGGTGCAGACTGTATTGTTACACCTTGTCCTTTATGCCAAATGCAGCTTGATGCCTATCAGCCAGATGCACAAAAGGGCTTCAGTGAAGATATTACAATGCCAATCCTACACTTACCTCAGCTTATCGGATTGGCATTAGGATTCTCACCTGAAGAACTGGCAATTCAAAGGCATGTTGTCACGGCGATTCCTGTTTTAAGAGAAGCCTTAACATTAATTTAAGTAGGGACTCCTGGTGATTAGTTCAGACAAGGGGGGCTGTTTTCATGCAATATATCTTTGAGAAAAAGGCCAAATTGGTCGGAAGTGTCGATAAAGGAATGCTCTGGCTTCTGAATGTCCATGATGATTGGATTCATGATCAATATGGTGAAAGTTATATCTATTACGGACAAATATATTCTTCACTTAACCCATTCCATCCATTATCAACATCGATAACTGGGTATTTCCACGATGATGATTCAAAGAAATGGATTAAAGTAAAAGCTGGAGTTGCAAAATTCAATCCCGAGAATATTCAAGACTCTTGGGAGGATAAGCTTGAGAAATTAATTAAGATTAAGTTTAAAACCGGTGGCTATAAATATGTAAAGAAAAATGGATAAATTTGCTTATCAAATTCAGACTGCTGATGAATCATTCAAGCGGTCTGTTTTTTATCCTTATTAGCCTGAGAATTTTTCTTTTAAGGAAATTATATAAATAACCTCATTTAGATGCGTTACGGAGAACCTTATCACAAGTAACGGTAACCCAATAAATAATAAGTTTTAAAATAAACCTACTTCTCTTAATTACCAGAGATATAGGGTTATTTTTTTAGATATCACTCTTGTTTGATCCACAGTTATTTTTGGTATAAAGAAACAAAAGGAGCAGGTGTAAATCCTTCTCCAGTGTTTTCGTACTTTCACTTCATTTTTGATATAGATCCATTAAAAAGAGACAGCAGTATTCTTGCTTCATTAAATAGAAAAGAATGATTTCGTATTATAAAAAACGTGATGACAAACCTCATTAATTGAAAGCTTTTTTATTTCGGATATCGTTTTAATCGATTCTTTCATCATGGAGGGATGCGTCATCTTTCCGGTAAAAGGTCCTTCAAAAGGCCATGGACCATCTGTTTCGACCATGATTTGCTGAAGTGGATAGGATTGAACGAGCTGTTGAATTTCCTCCTCATACAAAACATCGGGCGTGACAGAAATGTAGTGCCCGTTTTCTGCCATTCGCAGGATCGTTTTGGAATCACCTTTGAACCAATGGAAATGGGCTTTTGGAACGGAGTATCTCTCCAAAAGGTCACAAACGATGGGGGCATCTTCATAAACAGCATGAAGGACGATAGGTTTTTCTAATTCCTTACTTAGTTTAATAAATGCTTCTAATAGTTCAATGTATTGGCTACGTTGAACAGTAGTTAGTTTTTGTTCTTTTCCTAAATAATAAGGAAGCCCCACTTCACCAACTGCGACCATGTCATTTTGATTGCTCTTTATCCAACTGAAAAGTTCCTCCATTTGTTTCTCCGTAGGGGGCGTTTGTTCAGGATGAAAGCCGAAAGCTGGCTTAACCTTTGAGTATATTTTGGCAAGATCCTTATTTTTTTTACTTGATTCTAAATCAAAAGAAACGGATATTAGTGCTTCTAAAGATGAGTCCCTTTCAATGATATCCTTTATTTCTTGATCGTTATAATGATCTAAGTGAATATGTGCATCAATCATTTTTAGCAATGTAATCACTCTCCTGCATTTTTGAGAGAATAGTAAATTTTCCTTTTCCATTCTAAGAACTCGTCTTCTAGAAATAGACTTTCCTCTCTTGGACGTGAAAAAGGGACGTGAAATTCAGCTGCCACTTGAGAAGGTTTATTAGATAAAACAATAATTCGGTCGGATAGAAATAATGCTTCTTCAATATTATGGGTCACAAAAAGGATGGTTCTTCGATGTTCTTCCCAAATTGATAAAAGCCATTTTTGCATATCAAGTCGTGTTAATTCATCTAAGGAAGAAAAAGGTTCGTCCAAGCAAATGATGGATTGTGGACTTAATAATGCTCGAATAAAGGAAGCCCTTTGTTTCATACCACCTGATAATTCATGAGGATACGCATTTTCATACCCCGTTAATCCAGCGATATTGATCATTTCTAATGCTGCTTCTTTCTCTTTTTTTCCTTGAAGCTCTTGCCCTAGCAATACATTTTCAAGAATGGTTCTCCATGGAAGGAGAGAAGGGGTTTGTGGCATATAGCTTATATAACCCCGTTTTCCGTTAATGACTTGATGATCTAAGTGAATGGTACCTTGATCCGGAGAGAGGATTCCTCCGATAAGACTAAAAATGGTACTTTTCCCACTACCTGATGGACCAAGAATGGAGACAAACTCATTCTCATCAACTGTGAATGCGAGATTCTTGATCACTTCATTCTTGTCAAATTGCTTAGAAATATTTGAAACCGTAAGATGACTCACTTCCATTTCGCCCCTTTCAACTGCCACCGAACGAGCCAGCGTTCAATAAGAACGATGATAGAAAAATATAATAAACTTAATGTCACAATTGCAAATATGGCTACAAAAACTCTATCTGTACGGAAGGATGAGGAGGCAAGGGTCATATAAACACCAATACCTTCCTTCGCTCCAAGCCATTCGGATATAACTGCACCCATGACACTGTAGGTAGCGGATATTTTTAAACCAGAAAATAGTGAAGGAAGGGCATAGGGAAGCTCTAGTTTCCAAAATAATTGCTTATTCGATGCCCCTGCCATAATCATGTAATGCTTTAACTCATTGGAAGTTTGCTTAAATCCATCTAATGCGGCAACGGTAATGGGAAAAAAGCAAACGAGAGTGATGACAATCATTTTTGGTAATAATCCAAAGCCAAACCAAATCACTAAAAGAGGAGCTAGGACGATAATAGGAATGTTTTGTGAAATGATTAGCAACGGATAAATCGATTCCCGAATGAAAGGGAGCAAGTGCAATAGAATAGCCGTAAGTAGACCGATTAGTAAACCTAATGCAAATCCAAGTAAGGATAGATTGATGGTTGATAATAAATGGGGGTAAAAGTTAGACCAACCATCGAAACCCTCATAAAATATTTTTGTCGGTGTGGGTAAAAGCCAATCCGGAACTCCAGATTTAATCGCAACCGTTTCCCAGACAATGAATAAAAGGAGGAGAACCAATAACGGTCTCCACCCTTTCGCTATGATTTTCATCATTATCTATATTTCTCCGTAAGCTGATCCATGGAGATGCCTGATGGCTGGTACAATACTTTTATTTGGGAGATAACGTTACTGCTTCCCAGCTCAATCATGCGATCGTTCATTTTCGTGATCACCTGCAGTAATTGCTGTAAATCGCCTTCCATTGTTGTTTCAAGAGGATGTACCTCAAATTTTACCCCTGACTCTTGAATTACTCGGATTGCTTCATCTACATATGGAATAACACTTTCGCCATTTTTTGTTTTTGGTATGATTTGAATACTGATCAGTGAATTTGTCATTTCATCACCCCTTATTGTGGTAAAAATTGATTTGTAAATGCTTTTTTAGCATCAAGCTTTTTCTCAAGAAGTCCATTGTCAAACATCCATGAAGCATAATTTTCCCATACTTTTTGTTTTTGCTCGCCCCATCTTGGTGCATCATCTTGATATTTAGAGGCTAGCCATTCTTGACTTTTTTTAACAAGCTTTGGATCCAAGTCAGGCACTGCTTTAATTAAAATGTCGGCAGCATCGGATGGATGTTTAATAGCAAATTCATACCCTTTGGAAACAGCTTTTACAAAAGCTTTAACTGTATCAGGGTTTTCTTTCATCATGTTTTCATTCGTTGCGAGAACTGGCGTGTAATAATCGAGTTTATCAGAGTAGTCGGTTAGGTATACCATATTGAGCTTTTCTCCACGCAGCTCTGCCTCTACACCGGTCCAGCCATAATAAATCCATGCGAAATCGATGTTTCGTTTCACCGCTGTAAAGAAATCAGTATCACCCATATTTACAATCGAAACTTTGTTCACATCGGCATTTTCTTTTTTCATTAAGGAAGAAAGAACAGATTTTTCAACAGGTGAGCCCCAGCCACCGTATGTTTTACCTGCAAAATCCTTTGGTGTAACAATGTTCTTCGCAGCTGGTGAGGCAAAACCTGAAGTATTATGTTGAATGATGGCTGCTATAGAAACGAGAGGAACGCCTTGTATACGTGCCTGTGTGATCGATTCTTGATAGCTTACCCCAAACTCTGATTTACCTGAAGCCACAAGCTGATCTGCTCCAGCATCACCTGGCATAATGATGTTCACATCTAATCCTTCGTCTTTAAAATAACCTTTTTCTTTTGCCACATATAAACCGGTATGATTCGTGTTTGGTGTCCAATCTAGAACGACAGATACCTTTTTCAGAGAGTGTGTGTTTTTCTTATTCGTTTCTGATGCTGATTTCGGATTGCTACAACCTGCAATCATTAATAATGAACATAAAACGATTAACCACTTTTTCATTCCTACTCCTCCTATGTAGATAATTAGAAAAGCGCAAGCGCCCTGGTCAGCGGCGTATGACCTGGAGCTCTCCAACTGAGATAAAGGAAACACGAAGAGCCGAAGGCGATTCGATGTTGACTTATCGTAGGGCGGAGAGCGAAGGTCACTAGCCGCTAGGGCGCTGGAGCTAGACAATAGAAAAGCGCAAGCGCCCTGGTCAGCGGCGTATGACCTCCTCGAAAAAGCTAACGCTTTTTCTTCGTGCGCTGCTTATGCTGCCGAAGCTTTCCTTGTGGAGCTAGACAATTAAAAAGCGCCCTAGGGGAGAACCCAGGGCGCATATAAGCAAACAATTTTATTTGTTCAAGAATATGTTCCCTCCGCTGGTATCAACCAGATCAGGTTTTAAGAGTCAACATCTTAAGGATGTAATCTCAACCGGCAACACCGGTTCCCCTACAATTCTAACTATTAAATTATATTCCAAACACATTATAACAGAATTCTTTATTTTGACTAGTGCAAAATATGGAAATTTGGTAGAAAGGGGAGAAAGTTTCAACTATTCTAGATTTGATAATCAGTATAATAAAGGGAGTCTATTTCCATGGGTCATTTTAGTTCTAACGTGTTCAGGTTTTTATTTCAGCATTTTTGAAAATATTAGCAGTGACTTTTACCATTGATATCTTTGTTGTTTCTTTAAAAGTTGCATAAAAACAAGATGGAATTGCCATAAAACCTTTCATAATAGGGCTTTATTTGGCACATACTCTCTACGGTTCAGAAAAGTGTCATAAGTTCGTCAAAAAACCGACGAATTAATTCATAAATGTTTGATATTATACTTATGTAAATATTAATTTTAAAACGATAATAATTTTAATTTAATATTTATTTTAATAATCTGGCTTTTTTAGCAATCTTTTAATTAGAATTCGCAATAACTACTCTCATCTTTGTGAAGTAATGAACATAATTTAAACAGAAAAATCATGAAAAATGCTTAGGGAGGAAATGAGTATGGATCAAGTCTTTTTAGCGAGACTTCAGTTTGGTGTGACCACAGTTTACCACTTTTTCTTTGTTCCACTTACAATCGGTCTGGTGTTTATGGTCGCTTTAATGGAGACTTTGTATGTTACGAAGAAAAATGAGACCTACAAGAAAATGGCAAAATTTTGGGGTCACTTGTTTTTGATTAACTTTGCCGTCGGGGTTGTAACAGGTATTATTCAAGAATTCCAATTTGGTATGAACTGGTCTGATTATTCGAGATTTGTAGGAGACGTTTTTGGTGCCCCACTTGCAATTGAAGCACTGCTAGCTTTCTTTATGGAGTCAACCTTTATCGGATTGTGGATTTTCGGCTGGGATCGTCTCTCTAAAAAAATGCATTTAGCATGTATTTGGCTTGTATCGATCGGAACCATTCTTTCAGGATTTTGGATCTTAACGGCCAATTCCTTTATGCAGGTTCCTGTCGGCTATGCAATCAAAAATGGACGGGCAGAGATGAATGACTTTTTTGCACTTATCACAAATGGCCAACTGTGGGTTGAATTTCCTCATGTTTTGGCAGGCGCCTTATGTACAGGAGCTTTCTTTACAGCAGGAATTAGCGCCTATAATTTGTTAAAGAAACGCAATATGGAGTTCTATAAAAAATCAATGAATATTGCTTTAATCATTGGATTGATTGGTAGCATTGGTACTGCATTAACCGGCCACAGCCAAGCTCAATATCTAGTAAAAACACAACCAATGAAAATGGCGGCTGCAGAGGGCATCTGGCAAGATACAGCAGACCCGGCACCTTGGTCAGCTCTTGCGATCATTGACTCAGCTAAAAAGGAAAACAAGTTTGAACTTAACATTCCTTACGCCCTTAGCTTTCTATCTTATTCCAAATTTGAGGGCAGCTTAAAAGGAATGGAGACACTTCAAAAAGAGTATGCAGCGAAATATGATGACAAAGTAGGTAAAGGGACAAATTACATTCCTCCGGTAAAAACAACTTATTGGAGCTTCCGGTTAATGATTGGTTTCGGTGTAGGAATGATCTTATTATCTATGATTGGATTATACCTATGGAAGAAAGGAAGACTTGAAAACAGCAAGTTGTTTTTGAAGTTTTTACTTCCGGCGATTTCCTTTCCGTTCCTGGCCAATACGTTTGGTTGGATCATGACGGAAGTAGGCCGCCAGCCTTGGAGTGTTTTTGGCTTGATGACCACTGCCAATGCGGTCTCACCAAATGTTTCCGGGGGCAGCGTTTTATTTTCAATCATCCTGTATGTGTTAATTTTTACAGTTCTAGCTATTGTCATGGTTTATTTAATGATTCGAGAAATCAAAAAGGGTCCTGCAGACCAGCTAGGAATTACCCCAAATAAAACAATTGATCCGTTTGATAAGGTAGGTGCTTAGGATGGAATTAAGTGAATTATGGTTTGTCTTAATCGCCGTTTTATTTATTGGTTTCTTCTTTCTTGAAGGTTTTGATTTTGGTGTCGGTATGTCAACAAGGTTTTTGGCTCGCACTCAGACTGAGCGATCGATCATGATCAATGCCATTGGGCCTGTTTGGGATGCGAATGAAGTTTGGCTCTTAACTGCCGGTGGTGCGATTTTTGCTGCTTTCCCAAATTGGTATGCAACTATGTTCAGCGGATACTATCTTCCATTATTAGTTGTATTACTTGCTTTAATTGCCCGCGGTGTTTCCTTTGAATTCCGCAGCAAGGTTCCCAGCAGTCGCTGGACAAATGTCTGGGATTGGGCGCTCTTTTCTGGCAGCTTGTTGCCTCCGTTTTTACTAGGTGTTTTATTTACAAGTATGCTTAAAGGAATGCCAATCCATAAAGACATGAATATGACAGCTGGATTCACTGATTTCATTAATGTATACTCGCTATGGGGAGGTTTAACTGTTACATTGTTATGCCTTTTACATGGATTAAACTTCTTGACGTTGAAAACGGAAGGGGAACTCCGAGAACGGTCAGCCGCCTTAGCGAAGAAAGTAGTCCTAGCGGTTCTGGGGGCACTCGTCGTCTTTGTTGGATTATCTTGGTCCATGACTGATATTTTTGAAGTTCGTCTTATACCAGAACTGATCATTGTCGTTTTAATTGTCCTTGCCTATGTGATGTCCTATACCTTTATCTCCAAAAAACGGGAAGGTTTAGCCTTTACGATGTCTGGTCTTGGCTTAGGGTTGACGGTTTCAGCGATTTTCGTGGGGCTTTTCCCAAGGGTGATGATTAGTTCGATAAATAAAGCTTTTGATTTAACGGTTTATAATGCTTCAAGTGGAGCATACTCCTTGAAAATAATGACCATTGTGGCCCTAACAATTTTACCGTTTGTCTTAGGATATACGATCTGGAGTTATTATGTCTTTAGAAAACGAGTTACAGATAAGGAGCATTTAACGTACTAATGGATAAGTCATTGTTCTCATACACGGGAATAAAGCAGGTCCTTGGAAGTTTGGCATTATTAACCATCCTTCAAGGTATCATGATTATCACTCAGGCCTATTTTTTGGCAGATTCAATCTCCTCCCTTTTTGGGGGAGATTTGTTTCGTCATGTCATGAAAGAATTGGCCTTTTTCTTTTTAGCTCTCATTATTCGCCAAGTACTTACATTTTTGAAAAAAAAGATTTCCTATCGTTTTGCAGTCAACACGAGTGTTCATTTAAGGGAATTAGTTTTGGAAAAGATATTTCAACTTGGTCCGCGGTTTGTCTCAGCGGAAGGATCCGGCCAGACCGTAACCTTAATGATGGAAGGTACCATGAAATTTCGGCGCTATTTGGAGCTTTTTTTACCGAAATTAATGAATACCGCCGTTATTCCGGCTATGGTTTGCCTTTTCATCTTTTTTGAAAATATCCGTTCCGCGGTTATTTTAATCATTGCCCTTCCAATCTTGGTTGTTTTCATGATTCTTCTTGGGGTGGCAGCAAGAGAAAAAGCAAATCGTCAGTATGAATCTTATCAAATGCTATCCAACCATTTTGTTGACTCTTTAAGAGGATTAGAGACGCTTAAGTATTTAGGCCTCAGCCGAGAACATATTGAAAAAATACATTTCGTAAGTGAACGATACCGAAAAGCCGTGATGTCTACATTGCGGATTGCTTTTTTGTCCACATTTGCACTCGATTTCTTCACCATGCTTTCTATCGCAACGGTGGCTGTATTTCTGGGAATCGGTTTAATTAATGGGACTATGGATCTGAAACCAGCCTTAACCATCCTCATCTTGGCACCGGAATATTTTTTACCAATTCGGGAAGTTGGAGCTGATTACCATGCGACACTTGATGGAAAAGAAGCGGGTAAAAAGATGCAGGAAATTCTGCAAAAGGAAATGACTGAACTAGGACAAGACCCCATTCCAGCATGGCAACCAACTAGTGTTTTCACTGTAAAGGATATGAGTTTACGGTTTGATGATCAAAACGATAATGGGTTAGAGCATATTGATTTTTCCATATCAGGAACGAAAAAAGTGGGGATCATTGGCGCAAGTGGTGCCGGCAAATCTACATTAATCGATCTATTAAGTGGATTTTTAGTTGCTACGGAAGGTGAATTTCTGATTGATGGTAAAGGATTCAAAAACCTCTTGCAAAAAAACTGGCAAAAGCAGGTGACCTATATCCCGCAGCACCCATATCTTTATTCCGATACCGTTTTTAACAATATTCGTTTTTATCACCCTCATGCAACGGAAGAGGAAGTTAAAGCCGCTGTATCTGCAGCAGGATTGACGGAGGTTATTCAAACATTGCCGGATGGGTTGAATACGATAGTTGGGGAAGGCGGACGAATGTTAAGCGGAGGACAGGAGCAGCGAATGGCCATTGCACGGGCATTTTTAGGAAACCGTTCGATTCTTTTGTTAGATGAACCTACCGCCCATTTGGATATTGAAACAGAATATGAATTAAAAGAAACCATGTTGCAATTGTTTGAAGGGAAATTAGTTTTCTTTGCTACCCATCGTCTGCATTGGATGATGGATATGGATCAAATATTGGTTTTAGATCACGGGAAGTTGGTTGAAACAGGGACACATGAACAATTAATAGAACAACAAGGATTTTATAGTCAGCTGGTCAAGTCGCAATGGGAGGGGTTCTGATGGATAAGGAAAAATGGATTATCCCCTATTTAAAGCAATACCGCGGTTTGTTTATGCTGGCCATTTTTCTCGGAGGACTCACCATTCTTTTTGGTGGAGGCTTAATGTTTACTTCCGGTTACTTAATTTCAAAAGCTTCAACACGGCCGGAATCGATTTTAATGGTTTATGTACCGATTGTTGGCGTTCGCACCTTTGGAATTGGCCGGTCAGTATTAAGCTATATCGAAAGGCTGACAGGCCATCAGTTCGTTTTAAAAATTCTTTCCAACATGCGTGTCCGTCTATATAAAGTGCTCGAGCCTCAAGCAGTGTTACTAAGGTCGCGTTTTTTAACAGGAGATATCCTTGGTGTTCTCGCCGATGATATTGAAAACTTACAGAACTTTTACTTGAAAACCTTGTTCCCATCGATTGTTTCACTCGTTGTTTACACAGTAATCATTTTTTGTGCCGGTCTTTTCTCCATTCCATTTGCTATTCTGTTAGCTGCCTTAATTGGATTACTAATCTTTGTAGGACCTATCCTTTCCTTTATTTATATGAGGGAGAATAATGAAAAGGTAAAGCAGGGAAGGAACCGCCTTTATCAGCAGTTTACGGATGCTGTGTTTGGCATGAACGACTGGCTCTTTAGCGGGAGATATAAAGATTTTATTCAGCGTTATGAAGACCAGCAGCACCAATTGCAACAGCTTGAAACAAAAATCCATTCATATGTAAATTGGCGGGATCTGCTTAATCAAATTGTGCTTGGCGCAATTGTGGTGGTATCAATCTATTGGGCCAATGGGATGACACTAAACGGGGAAATCCCGGCAACCTTTATTGCAGCAGTTGGTCTTGTCTCGTTGTCGTTATTGGAATCCTTTTTACCGATTGCCACTGCGGTTAGTGAAGTATCAACCTATCAAGATTCGATCAAGCGCCTTGAAAGCATGGAATCTAAAGATTTACCAAAGTGGAGTGAAGAAGACAATAATGATGCAACTAATTTTTCGGAAATATCGATTGAATTAAATCATGTTTGTTTCCACTATTCGTCGGGACCACTATTGATAAACGATTTTAGCTTAAAGGTGGCCCAAGGGGAGAAAATTGCGATTCTTGGACCAAGCGGTGCCGGCAAATCAACTTTATTGAAATTAATCCAAGGATCCCTTGAACCAACCGGCGGTGAAGTCCTTTTAAATGGAAGAAAGCCCAACGATGTGCTTGTGTCGATACCCAAAATGCTGTCGGTATTAAATCAAAAAGCCTATTTATTCCATACATCTGTTTTGAATAACATCCGGCTTGGAAATCCGCAAGCAACAGATGAAGAGGTATATGAGGTCGCAGAGAAGGTTCAGTTGCATCAAATGATTAACGGATTACCAAACGGTTATGACACAAACATGCACGAAACAGGACAGCGCTTTTCAGGAGGAGAACGGCAAAGGATTGCCCTTGCCCGAATTCTTTTGCAGCAGACACCCGTGGTAATAATGGATGAACCGACTGTCGGCCTTGACCCCATTACAGAAAATAAATTGTTAAGCACAATTTTTGATACGCTAGAAGGGAAAACGATTATTTGGGTAACCCACCATCTGGCAGGGATGGAGAAGATGGATCGAATCCTGTTCATCGACCAAGGAAAAATAACAATGACTGGCAGCCACCAACATTTATTAAAAAACGAAGAAAGATACCGACGTCTCTACGCATTGGACCATCCGGGGGCATAGGGAGAAGCTCCTTATGAAGCAAAAAGAACAAAGAATTCAATAATGATTCGTAGGAAATAGATCAGAAAAAGGAATGGAAGTAGCCATTCCTTTTTAACGTTGTTTTTTAATCGTATTAAAGGTAAATTTCATTTTAATATTATCTATACTATTTCGGCGTTACAACCGTTTTGGAGAACCGTATCATTTGTAACGGTAAACATTTTTTAAGGCATAAGATAGATTAGAATAAATGAAAGTTATATTATTTGTTTTTATGCTCAAAAGCAGACCAGTGTGTTGGGTGAGATAGCCAGTGTGGTAATTTTGTGTGTGCATCGCCCTTCGCCGAGTTAATCTGAACTTGAGTGAGAAAGATACTCCCGGTGAGATCAGCTCCTCTAAGGTCGGCGTCTCGAAAATCAACTCCAATCAGGTCAGCTCCTCTCAAGTCAGCGTTTCGGAGGTCAGCAGCAATAAGGTATGCTCCTCTTAAGTTGGCTCCTCTGAGATCAGCACCTCTAAGGTTTGCACCCATAAGATCAGCCCTTTGATGGTCGCTTTTTTCACTTTTTTTTGAATTCTTATACTGGAGAAGTGACTCGGTCCGCACAAGTTCACTGGTCCTTAGCAGCAGAGTGTTTACATTTGCCCGGTGTGATGGAACATTTAGTTCCATGAGTGAATCGGGACTAAGTTGAGTAAGTCGTTCCGTCTCGTCGAGCATGATGATAAGCTCTCTATGAATCGGACGAGCCGCTTTCAACGTCAAAGCTTCGGTCAAATACCAGAGCATCTCATGAAGTTGATGCATAATAGGGAACACATCGAACATTTTTTTCGCCGTTTCTTGACCTCCACGCCAGTCGGCTCCTTCGAAAGTGACTTGGGAAACCTTTTGCCCTGCGCCGAAGCAATCGAAAACAGTACACCCTTTAAAGCCCTGTTTTCTGAGGCTTTTGTGAATGCTGCAACGGAAGTCCGCTTGCAGATTGGGGCAAGGCTTGCCAGTGTCTTTATCAATGGCAAAATCTGCCGAAGCTGCGAAGGGTAGCGCAACACAACACAAGCCGAAGCAGTTTTCACAATCAGCATGCAGACTGTTGCCGCTATTGTCGCGTTTTGGGTTTGGATAGTTATGATTCTCAACCAATATGGGCACTTCCTTTGCTTCAGTATTACATATGTCTAGTTTAATAGGTTTTTTTGAATTTCACAGTAGGTAAAAATGATTAATGTAAACTTAATAGAATGGCCCTTTCTTATTGAAAGGGTTCTTTTCCTGTTATTTCATTGCTATTAATAAAATAGTTTTGTCTGAAGAATATCTAGAGCATGGTCAATATCCGCTAAATCATCGTTCGTAGCATTTTGTATTCGCTGCAGGAAACGAGATTCTACACAGGCAAAGGATTCGTTCATCATGGTTTCTCCATCTTTAGTGAGACGAATGTATTGTTTCCGTCGATCTTCAGTATCACTTATCTTTTCAATTAGCTTTTTTTCACTCAGTTTTTTCAACTCACGACTCGTATTTGGCATAGACATATGCTGGCAATCACTAATTTCACTGAGAGTAACAGGCTGACTAACAGTTATATACTCAAGCATATTATATTGAACAGGTGTGACGTCGTCTGATTTTGCATTTTTTGTTAATTCATGTGTTACACGATGAACTGAAGTTGTAAAGGACACACATTTTAAAAATAGAGCTTCTTTGTCCATTTCTTTCACCTCTTACTGAGAAGATAACAAAATTGTTATCATATTACAATTATCATTTGACAACTAAAAATTCTGGATGTTATGATTTTGTTATCAAATGATAAGTAAAAGAGGTAGGTTATGAAAATCCTAATTATTTACACGCACCCTAATCACAATAGTTTAAGTTACGCATTTTTACAAAAGGTCATTAAAGGAAGTAATGAAAATCCTAACATAGAGGAATTACAGGTGTTAGATTTGTATGAAGAGGGCTTTAATCCACTTCTAGTGTTTAATGAACAGAAACGAAGACGTGATATGTATCGTGATCCTCACCTTGAAAAATATAGAGAGCAGATTACTTGGGCTGACAAGATTGTCTTTGTCTATCCCATTTGGTGGGGAAGACCTCCAGCGATGCTGATGGGATACATTGATCAATTATTTGCAGCAAATTTTGCTTACAAGGATAAGAAGGGACTTCTACCAGAGGGACAATTGAAAGGAAAATCAGTTGTATGTGTGTCCACCATGAAGGGACCTACAAACTATCCACTTCTCTGGTTAAATAATGCGCATAAAATATTGATGAAAAAAGCCTTATTTCATTTTGTAGGCATCAAAAAAGTGAAATTCTTTGAGTTTGGTAATATGGAAAGTCCCAAGGGAAAACAAACAAAAAAACTAGAAAAGATTTATCGATATTTTAAAAAAGTAGATCGTTAAAAAAATTAGTGTTCTTTTTAAATGATTAATTAGTAGAGAAACCTGATTTTCATATAATACGGTGAACTGTCTTTTAGAGCTGTTCTATAAGCCAGTTTCCCGGTATGACTGGGAGATAGTGTCCAATAGAGTTGTTCTATAAGTCAGTTTCCCGGTGTCCCTGGTTGATATTGTCCAATAGAGTGGTTCTATAAGCCAGTTTCCCGGTATGACTGGGAGATATTGTCCAATAGAGTTGTTCTATAAGCCAGTTTCCCCGTGGTCCTGGGAGATATTGTCCAATAGAGCGGTTCTATAAGCCAGTTCCCCCGTGGCCCTGGGAGATATTGTCCAATAGAGCGGTTCTATAAGCCAGTTTCCCGGTATGACTGGGAGATATTGTCCAATAGAGCGGTTCTATAAGCCAGTTTCCCGGTGTCCCTGGTTGATAGTGTCCAATAGAGCTGTTCTATAAGACAGTTTCCCGGTGTCCCTGGTTGATAGTGTCCAATAGAGCTGTTCTATTAGCCAGTTTCCCCGTGGTCCTGGGAGAAATTGTCCAATAGAGCGGTTCTATAAGCCAGTTCCCCCGTGGACCTGGGAGAAATTGTCCAATAGAGCGGTTCTATAAGCCAGTTTCCCGGTGCCCCTGGTTGATAGTGTCCAATAGAGCTGTTCTATAAGACAGTTTCCTCCATGGGAAAGTGACCTGAAAACTCCATTCATGTTTTGGCGAAATAAAATATGCATGTAAATTATATTTATTTCCATTTGACGTTTTGCTAGGTATTCTATATCATATGAGGATGAGATACCCGTACTTGAACGGGAGAGGTTCATAGCTGATACCCTCTATAAAAAACTATGGATACATGACAATATGCCATGTCCATACCGGACGTGGCTTTTTTATGTTTTAATCCTTATAGTTGCAATATAGAATGGTGGAGCAGATCTCTCTTTTAAAAAGTGTTGGGATACATTTTAGAAGGGGGTTTTTTTATGTCTGGAAGAAGCCATGAAGAGGGATTAAAGGATTTGACGTTATTGGGGAATCAACATACACAATATTCTTTCGATTATGCACCCGAGGTATTGGAGGCCGTAGATAATCTTCACTCGGATCGTGATTATTTCGTGAAGTTTAATTGTCCGGAGTTCACTAGTTTATGCCCACTGACGCATCAACCTGATTTTGCAACGATGTACATCTCGTACGTCCCTGATCAAAAAATTGTCGAGAGCAAATCACTGAAGCTTTATCTTTTCAGTTTCAGAAACCATGGAGATTTCCATGAGGATTGCGTCAATATTATCATGAACGATTTAATTAAATTACTCGATCCAAGGTATGTTGAGGTTTGGGGGAAATTCACACCACGTGGAGGAATTTCGATTGATCCATGGTGCAATTATGGGAAACCTGGAACGAAGTATGAAGAGATGGCCCATTTTCGTTTGATGAATCATGACCTCTATCCTGAAAAAGTGGATAATCGATAAAGGAAGGAATAAAGCAATGATTTTATATTTAAATGGCATATTTGTTGGACTTTTAATATTAGCAAACATTGTGGCAGTTAAGCTTTTTAGCATCGGAAATGGGATTATACTTCCTGCTGCCGTGGTAATTTATATCTTTACTTTTCCCATTATAGATGTAATCGTTGAGGTTTATGGGAAAAAAGAAGCACAGAGAACTGTAAAAGCCGGATTGATTATGCAAATTCTTGCCCTTCTTTTCATCACCATTACGATACACTTGCCTGCAGCACCGATATTTAATGATCAGGAGTCGTTCCAGACCATTTTAAACGGGAGTTTTCGGGTTATTATTGCTAGTTTAACTTCATACGCGATAAGTCAAAATTTGGATGTTTTTGTGTTCAATAAATTAAAAACCATCCATGGGCAAAAAAAGCTATGGTTACGTAATAATGCTTCCACCATGCTGAGCCAATTGATAGACACCACCATTTTCATTACGATTGCTTTCTATGGTACGATGCCAATGGCTGTTCTGGTCAGCTTAATTCTAACTCAATATGTCTTTAAATTTTTTGCATCAATGGCGACTACTCCGATTGTCTATTTACTCGTCAACTTAATAAAAAGACAGGAAACAGTTGTTTCAGTACAAAAAGAAGCTTAAATAAAGTTCATTTGGAAGACGAAACTCCCTAGATTTTAGAAGATTGTTTTTATCAATTTGATGAGGAAAATTTAGCCGGTATCAGGATAAAAGAGACCAAAAAATCCCTTGAGAATGAACAATATTCTTAAGGGATTTTTTTATGAATAAGGTTGTCCCAATCGAAATTACCGATTAAAGGATGTTTACGGAAGCTTTTTGTACGCTTTAAACCACTTGGTAAACTTGGTGATTCCCTCTTCGATCGTCGTCGTTGGTGTATAGTTAATATCGTTTGCTAATTCTTCGATATCTGCATAGGTTTCCAAAACCTCGCCAGGCTGTAATGGTAGTAATTTCAACACCGCTTTTGTATCTAGATGTTTTTCTAGCAATTGGATAAAATTATTTAAATCAACAGGTTGATGATTACCTATGTTATAGATTTTATGAAACGAAACTGCTTCAGAAGGTGGTCCTTTTTTTATTAAACGAAAGACGGATTCTATTACATCATCAATATAAGTAAAGTCCCTTTTCATATTTCCGTAGTTATATACCTCAATTGGCTGATGGTTAATAATGGCATTCGAAAATTTTATCGCGGCCATATCAGGTCTGCCCCAAGGGCCGTAAACAGTAAAAAATCTCAATCCGGTTGTGGGTAGTTTATATATATGACTATACGTATAAGCCATTAATTCATTGGCTTTTTTAGTAGCGGCATATAAACTAATCGGCTGATCAACACGGTCACTAACAGAAGATGGGGCTTTTTTATTATTTCCATAGACTGAACTCGATGAGGCGTAAATGAGGTGTTTGATTGGCTGTTTTTTACAGCATTCTAAAATATTGGCAAAGCCAACAAGATTGGATTGAATATACGATTGGGGATTCTTAAAACTGTATCTTACACCTGGTTGAGCTGCTAAATTAACGACAATGTCGATATCATTTTGTTCAAAGAGACTTTCCAATAACTCAAGGTTTTCTAGAGATCCTCTTACGAAACTAAAATGCTGATGCCTCTTTAAAATACCTAACCTATCTAATTTTAAGCTCGTGTCATAATAATCATTAATATTATCAATGCCTAGCACTTGGATGCCTTCCTCTAATAAACGCTGAGAAAGATGAAATCCAATGAAGCCCGCACAACCGGTTACAAATATACGACCAGCAATGTTATTAATCTTCTATCCCTCCTTACCTTTCCATCGTTGAAATATGATATGTAATCAGAAACAAGAAAGTTCGGACAAAGCGATATAAATTGAAACTTCCATCAGTTGGTTTTTTTTCATCCCCACTGATGGTTGGTTGAACCGTACGTTCTTAGTTTTATCTCCATGTTGGCTATCCTGCTATACGAACTCCATTGATTCAGCAGAGTAGCTACGAAATATTATTAATAGAGCTTATGTGGAAAGCTTCTTTCCATAATCTATCAGGGGACAATCAAAATCCGCTGAAGGAAGAAGGGATAAACATTGGCAAATAAGCTTTTCTTGTCCTATACCTTTTTATTCAAAGTGAAAACTCCTTTGTAGAAGACTTGTTTATTTAAGGGAGTAAAACAAGGTCAACAACTTCTACAATAGGAGTTTTTCTCATTTGGTAAAGGTGTTTTATAACTTTTATTTCGATTTAAGAAACTTTTTTCAAATTGCGCAAAGGCTAGTGGGATCGAACCTCTGACCTCATCGCTGCCAGTGGAGTGCTCTCTCGAGTGGTTTGCTGACAGCCCGTAATTGCCAAACTTAAGAGTTGTATCTGAACACGGTATTGAACGCTCAATTGACATCGCTTTATTTGAAACGCTGGGCTTGCCTTGCAGGCATGATGGTCAGTGCCGGAATGTTTACATGCCCGGACTGCTCAATCATCCAGTTTCATTTCGCACCCTCCCGGATTCTAGCGTTATTTTGTTAAAGGAACGCGATGAACACCCTGGCTACCTCCAGGCGCCGTTCCTATATATAAATTGCCGTTATGACTTACAGCCGTAGTTATGCCATAGAGTGAGCCTTCTGGATCGTGCCAACTTCCGATAAGCTGCCCCTGTGGGCTGAACTCAGCAACAAGTCCATGCTTCGCAGGTGCGCTTGCGCCGCTAAGCAGTGTTTCCGGCAATTTCGCCATGGTACCAGCCAACCAAGGGTTACGATGCATCTGATCTACAAATGCAATGCGAGTCGTGAAGATACCGACCCAGAAACGACCTTGCTCGTCGCGCGTAATGTTGTCGGGAAAGCCTGCGAGATTGTCTGCGAAAATATCAGATGTACCCTTCTTAGGACCCTTCAGCCAGTACCTGGTCAATTGATAATGATACGATTCCGCCACAAGCACAAAATCCTCCTCACTAGACAAAGCAATCCCGTTTGCAAAATAGAGACCTTCTAACAGGACGGTAGTCTGCTTGGTCATTGGATCGTACTTTAGCAAACGTCCATGCGGCTTGTTCTCGGCAATTTCTCTGAAAGTCACGCGGCCATAGTTCGAGGTGTCGGAAAAATAAATCGAGCCATCCTGGGCAATATCAAGCTCGTTAGCTAAATAGATCGGCTTGCCGTTAACTTGATCGGCCAATACCTCTATGCTCCCGGATGGGTTTATAGACAGCAGTCCCCTCTTGATATCAGTAACGATCAAATTTCCATTGGCGTCGAATTTAAGCCCATTGGGCGTTCCTTTGGTGTCTGCAAACACTTGGGCCTTTTGCGGATTACCCTTTGTATCGAAAGGAACTTTGTAAATTTTCCCGTTGGAATCTCCTGTATATAGCTGGCCTTCCCTATCGAATGTAATGAATTCCGGGGATTTAGGGGCATCAGTAACAAGCTGAGCCGAGCTGAGTTTGTTGTTCTGTTGCCACGGGCCCGGTTCTGGAAAGGATGAGGCCGTCGGCACGGACCATTTTGCCGGTTCGATCGGTGAAGGTACAAGTAAGAAAACTATCACTCCTAGAAGGAGCGTCACAAGCAGCGATAACCCCAATCTGCATATCCTAGCACGTCGTGACCGTTTCGGGCGATTTACGCCTTCATTTGCTTTAGTGGGCATTAGAGCGCCTCCTTTTCATATAATTGAGATTTTAGATTTGGACAACGATTTTACCGAAATATTGCTTTCCTTCAGCCAAGAGCGCGAATGCTTCTCCAATTCAAGTAGCCGAAGCCGTTTGCCAATTGTATAGCTTTCATCGAATTGTCCTCCCTGCAAGATCAGATTGATTACCCGGATTTTTGTTATTGCCGGATCCTTCGCGTGGACGAAGCATGCTTCCAACAAGCCGAAGACCCTGCTTGCGTGTTATGATTCCTGATAACTGCGCCCCGAGATAATTCTGCACACCTGGTACGACGTACAGTTTCCCTTCGTTCAACGCGCGAAGCGCAACCTCTACGACTCTTTCCGGTGTGTCTTTCTTTCCGACGGAGGCTTCCTCCGCTCCTACGACACTAAAGAAACTGGTGTCCGTCGAACCTGGACAAAGTGCGAAGAATTTAATGCCGCGGTTGCGGTTTTCCCACCATAACGCTTGAGTAAACGACAGGACGAAAGCTTTCGTCGCCCCATATACGGCCATATATGGAAGTGGCTGAAACCCGGCGGTTGAAGCCACATTGATAACTGCGCCAGAGCTTTTGCGCAACATGTCCGGCAAGAACAAGTGGGTCATATCTACAACAGCGGCAACATTGAGCATAACTTCCTCATGTTGACGCTCACCTGACACTTGTTCAAACAAACCATGTGTAGCAAAGCCTGCGTTGTTGACCAGTAGTTCGATATCCACTTTCAAAAATCGACATTGCTGATATAACTCGCTGGGCGCACCCTCTTTCGAAAGATCTATAGAGATAACCTCGGTTTTGATGTCATGCATCTTTCTGAGCTCTGATGCCAGACTTTCAAGCTTGCTCTTCGATCGGGCCACGAGTATCAAATGACTGCCTTGTTTGGCTAGTTGTCTTGCGAATTGCTCTCCAATACCGGAAGAAGCTCCCGTAACGAGCGCCCATTTACCTTGAATTGTCATAGTGCTACTCTCCTTTTAGATACTATGTTATAATATAGAAACATTGTTACCAAACAAGCAGAAGTAAATCCCGATTCCCAAGAAGTTACGAATCATTATACTATTCGGTAACAGTGTTTCTAATTGATATCATTGTAACTTGCCCTTTTTAGAAAGTCAATATGATTTTTGAACATCTAACGTCTTATTGACAACTGCTTAACAACTGTATAAAATTCCTTGCAAGAGAGTCAGAAACTTTGTTTCCAGACAAAAATATGATAACCGAAGGTGATGATGATGAGCGGCAAAGATATCTCCTCCAATGAGCACTCACGAGTGTTGAAAACCTATCAAGAAGCTCGCTTACAAAATATTGAAAATCTCCGCAAGCTCGTTGTTGATGCTGCGGCAACGATCTTGCAAGAAGAGGGTCCGGAAGCCGTTACGGTGCGTAAAGTATCGCAGAAAATGGGTTGCTCGACAAAAATCATTTATAGCTTGTTTGTCAATAAAGAGGGCTTGGCTCAGCAGCTGTATCTGGACGGTTGTAAGCTTCTCGCTAACGAATTCGAGGGGACGCCGAAAGCTGCTAATCCGGCGCAGCATTTGCTTCATTTAGGCGAAGCCTATTGGCAATTCGGGCAGCGGTACTCCAGTTATTATAAACTGATGTTCGGAGGCGCATTCGCAGATTTCAAACCGGACGAGGAAAGCATGAATGGCACAGCAACAGCCATGCGGCAATTATTGTCCGTGATCAGCAATGCACAAGAGCAAGGACTGATTCCTGGCCAGTATGGCACGGAATCCGTTGTACGTATATTCTGGGCATCGCTCCACGGCGTTATTCATCTTTACATTGGTGGACACTTGGGAGATGTACAATCGGCCCATGCAATATACAAGCAAACGTTGTCTTTGATTGTCAGCTCGTTGTTTCCAGATCACAGCACCTAAAGGGGAAGCGATTCAGTCGACAAGTCACACAGCTATACCTGATAAGAGCTAACTCGCCGGGTTAACGGTAGCTTGAAATACTGTGCTCCTCCGTAAACGTCAAATAGCCCCTATCTTTTGAAAAGATGGGGGCTATTTGACGTTTACCCAGATTCAATGGTGGATGGCCGATTTTCTTGTCCTAAACCTTTTTATTCAAAGTAAAAACTCCTTTGTAGAAGACTTGTTTGTTTAAGGGAACAAAACAAAGTCAACAACTTCTACAATAGGAGTTTTTTTATTTCGTAAAGGTGGTTTATTACTTTTATTTCAATTTTAGTAACTATTTTCAGGTTTTGCATGCTCCCCTTCTTATCCTTATTGGATTTCCTCTAAGTCTTGAAGTGGGGGTCTTACTGCCCGTTAATGCTGGATAAACGGGCACTTCCGCTTTTCTGATTCAGAATCCGCAATTGCCCCCTCACCAAACTGGGACAAATTCATATTATTTAATGAGGTCTATAGAACGTGAAATATGACATTTTTTAAAGCATTCCACTCTAATTTAGAAATGGTGAGTTTTTGGAGTGTTCGAAATTTGTAGGAGGGATATATTGGATAATTTTGCGATTGTACCTTGGGATGAGGATGAACTTACTCATGAATTTTTTATTCCGGATTATATTAATACGCTAGCTGTTGAGGTTTTAAAACATTACAGTTTTCAAGTTAAAAGCATGCAGGTGGTGACAACGAAGCCGGATAAAGGTGGAGCCATATGGAAACTTGAAACGGATTCAGGACCAAAAAGTTTAAAGCTGTTACATCGTAGACCAACCAGAAGTATGTTTAGCCTCGGAGCTCAAAAATATTTAGTCGAAGTTCAGAGGGCAAGAGTACCAGGTATCGTCAAAACGAAGAATGGAGAGGAATACATTGAAGCAGGCGGGAAATTATGGTTTGTAGCCGAATGGATTGAGCCATTGGCACCGGTATCAAAAGATTTGGCAGGAGCAAAACAGCTGTGTTACGCGCTTGGGGAATTCCACCAATTAAGCAAAGGGTATATACCGCCCCGTCAAGCTGAAGTTGCTTCAAGATTGGCCAAATGGCCAAAAAGCTACGAAAAAACCGTCAGGAAAATGGATTGGTTCCGAAACATTGCTAAAGCTTACAAGGAGATGCCTGCAAGTCAATCTTTATTGAGTGTGGTCGATAGTTTTCAAGAACAGGCTAGAAAAAGCCTAGTCGCTCTTAATCAATCAAGTTATTGGTCGTTGGTGGAAAAAGGGAATACGAGTTGGGGGCTTGTACATCAGGACTATGGTTGGTCAAACGGCCAAATGGGACCAAATGGGATGTGGATTATTGACCTAGATGGTGTTGCCTACGACCTACCAATCCGTGATTTAAGGAAACTGATTTCTGGGACGATGGCCGATTTATATCATTGGGATGTGACATGGGTACGAGAAATGATTAGAGCTTACCATGAAGCAAGTCCCCTAACACCCGAACTCTATGAGCTATTAATGATAGATTTCTCCCTCCCTAATGAATTTTATAAAAATATTAAAGAGGTCGTATATGAGCCGGAACTATTTTTAAATGAAATAACAACACAATTAATTCAAACGATTGTCGATACTGATCAATCAAAATGGCCTACGTTAAACGAAATTCAAAATGACTGGAGGAAGTAAAAATATATGAAAATATTAATGGTATGTACAGAAAAACTACCTGTCCCTCCAGTATTAGGTGGAGCTATACAAACTTATATTACTGGTACTCTCCCACACTTAAGTAAATTTCATGATATTACTGTTTTGGGGATTAGTGATCCATCTCTTCCTGATAAAGAAACAAAAGAGGGCATCGAATATGTTCGAGTAACAGGAAAAGTATTTGAATTATATCGAGAAGAGGTAGTCCGATTTGTTGAAGCCAATCAATTTGATCTTATCCACATTTTTAATCGTCCACGACTTGTTATGCCAATCAGAAGTGTAGCACCACAATCAAAAATTACCTTAAGCATGCACAATGATATGTTTAATATAGAAAAAATTGATCCTGTCGAAGCAAAGGCAGCGCTAGAAGAAGTCTCCAATATTGTAACAGTCAGTGATTATGTCGGAAATGTCATCCGAACGCTTTATCCAGAAACATCATCAAAAATCCGCACCATTTATTCTGGTGTGGATACTGAGCGTTTTTTACCTGGAGACCATCCAAAAATGCGCCACATACGAAATGCCAATCGAAAACAACACGGGTTAGAGAATAAAACGGTCATATTATTTGCCGGAAGGCTTTCGGTAAACAAAGGAGTAGATAGGTTAATTCGAGCATTACCTCAGCTATCAGCTAAATTCAAAGATTTAGCTTTAGTGGTTGTCGGGAGTAAATGGTTTAGTCAAAATGATGTAACGGATTATGTGGCATATACTAGGGCATTAGCAAAAATACAGCCAATACCAGTCGTGGCAACAGGATTTGTATCGCCAGCTGAAATTCAGAACTGGTTTGCTACGGCTGATTTATTTGTCTGTACTTCCCTTTGGCAAGAACCTCTAGCACGTGTTCATTATGAAGCGATGGCAGCGGGACTTCCCATCGTTACAACGGCAAGGGGAGGAAATGCGGAAGTTATTAGACAAAGAGAGAACGGACTAGTGGTTGATAACCCAGAAGATCCAAGCTGTTTTGCAGAAAAAATTACAGAAATATTATCGGATAAGTCTCTGATGAATAGAATGGGGGTAAAAGGACGAGAATTTGCAGTCACGAAATATGAGTGGAAAAGAGTAGCGGATGAAATTTTGGAAGTTTGGAAGCAAGCCATTGAAATCCCCCACACTAATATACCTGAAAAAGAGAAAAATGAAATAGAAACTAAAGTGGAAATGGACCAAGGAGGACCTAGGCAAGAAAATCAAGGCTCACAAGAAGTAGTTGCAACGAATAAACAGCATGATGAGGAAAAACAACATAAAAAGGAAAAGCAACGTGATAAGGAAAAACAACTAAAAAAGGAAAAGAAACGTGATAAGGAAAATCAACTAAAAAAGGAGAAGAAACGTGATAAGGAAAATCAACACGACAAGGAAAAGCACAATAAAAAGGAAAAATAGCGTGATAAAGACGAACACAGTGATAAGAATAGAAATCGTATTATGGTCATAAATAAACTTACCACCTACGACCAAAATGGTGTAGTCTATAGAAATTTGATTAGAAAACCTTACAGAATCCCTTGAGAATGAATGTATTCTCAAGGGATTCTGTCTACAGGCTTAATTATGAGTATTTCGAACAAATTTAGTAAGAATTCGTGAGTAAATTCACTCAATATGGAAAAAGTAAGGATGATAAAAAGGAGGGATACGATGATGCAGCCAATAACAGCGAAAGAGCTTGAGTACATTACGGATTCAATGTCAAATGAGGATTTATTAATTAAGCAGACCGTTGTTGCCTTGTCCCATACGCAAAACCCTGCTATCCAACAATTGTTTCAACAATTCACACCACAGCATAAACAGCATTATCAACAATTGTTAACGACCTTACAACAGCATGCTCCACTTGCACCAAAGCAATAGTAAAGAGAGAAGGAGGATTTTTTTATGAATCAACAGACACCTGTGCTTCAAGATCAAGACATCGTTTATACTTTTTTAGCGGATTTAAAACGAACTGCTAGGGAATATACCACAGCGGTTACTGAATCGAATTGTCCAGCGGTCCGGCAGATGTTTGAGCAACTTCTGCAAAGTACATTAAAGCTTCAGGATCAGACATATCAATTAATGGCACAACAAGGTTGGTATAATACCTCATCACCCGCTGTCAATCAGGAGATTACCAAGCAAATGCAAACCTATCAGCAAACACAAATGCAAACAAATCAATTGATCCAGCAAAATCTCAATTTTGGTCAGCCTACGTCAGGATAAAAGAAAGAAATGCGGGGTGCCTGACTCTCAGTGTGTTAATGTGCTACTGCAAGCTAGGAATCAAAGGAAGCGTTAAAGGACAAGTCAATGTCCTTGACGCTTCTTTTATTTGGTTAATGACCTTCTTCAACTCCGAGTTTGATGATACAGGTCCATAGCGGGATGGGATCCGTTTACTAGTACATCTCTCATTATTTTTGCCAATGCGTTACTATAAACAAGGCCATTATCCCCGTAGGCAAATAAGAAATAGCAATTAGGAAACTCTTCATATTCCCCGATTATCGGCAGGCCATCATGAGTACCTCCATAAAATGCTCCTAAGTAAAACTCGGGATAAACGACTATGTTTGGGAATAAATGATTAAATTCCTCAATTAGCTGCTCTTTTTTATGAATGATTTTAGCATCACGATCATCAGGATAGGTGGTATTTACATCTAATCCGCCGATGATAATCCGATGGTCTTGAGTCGTTCGCATATAAATATAAGGCCGAGCTGTTTCCCAAATGAGTGTCTGCTTATACCAATTTGTAAAGTCCTCTACCGGGTTTGTTACGACGGCATACGTGCTCGATATGACACTATTTTTCTCTAGCTTAAATTCTAATCCTTCATAACCTGCAGCAATAATGACATAACGTGCTTGAATGGAATAGCCATTTTCAGTATAAAAAGTTGCGACTGTCTTTTGTAATTTTTTTCCGCTAATTTTTGTATTCTCGAAAATTTGAATCCCTTTTTTTTGAGCATGTAACAGTAGTCCATGAGTATATTTAAATGGATTAATTTCCCCGTCATTATAAATATAAAGTGCGGATTCCTTTTCAAAAGAATAACGTTTCCTTATTTGCTCTTTTGTAAGCCAATCAACTTTAAAATCGTGTTTTTGAAGATAATAAAACTCTTTTTTAAGTTTTTCATTGCCTTCATGATCACTGGCATAATAAAGACTATCTCTCCGCTTGAACTCCGTATCAATATCACTCGTTAGCGAAGCTTTTTCAATATCATTAATGGCTTCTTCGCATAATTTCGTATGTAGAATAGCTGCGTCCTCACCAAAGCTGTTTACTAATTCAAACAGCATTTTATCTCCTAAATATTGAATGAGAGCGGTGTTAACACAAGTACTTCCTGTTCCAATTTTTCGTTTATCAATAACAACCACTTTGAGGTCCGTATCGCTTAGAAAGTTTGCACAGTGGGCCCCTGAACATCCACCCCCAATGATAAGGACATCACAGTTTATGTTTTCTTCTAAAACAGGGTATGCAGGGGGATTAGGCAACGTTGTTTGCCAATAAAATTTCCCACTATGTAAGTTCATCTTTTCAACTCCTTACATTCGTTCTCGTCGTATTGTAGTGTTTCTAAAAAATGTGGTAAGGATTCATTTGCGAGATTCCTTTTTGGTTTAATGCGTCATGTTTTTTAAAAAAATAGGCAATTCAATCATTATGGGAAAAGTAAAGGTGAAATAGGAGGGGATATGGTTGAAGCCACTAACAGCAAAACAAGGGAACCCAATCAATAACAGGGTTCCCTTGTCTTTTTCATTATATGAGGTAGAATTACTCGGATTCTTGAATAAGATTATTAATGGTTTTTGTAAGAAATCTAACTTCTGCTTCTAGCATTGTAATTTTATGTTCTACTGCAAGGTTGACTCCGGTCCTTATTCCATGGACTGGGGTTTGTTTAAACATCCCGATTAAATTTTTATTTTTATTTAACCGATCTTGTAATGTAGGTATTGTTTTTTCCAACGGGAGAAAGTCAATAAACATTAACCCAATATCTCCTTGGTAATTAACACTTTCTGCTGAAGATAAATTATTTAATAGTAATTTGTAAAAATATTGCTTGCCATTTTCATTTATGGAATATACTTTTCGGGTCGGTCTATTTCCTTCTTGCTCGAACTGAATATCAATATATCCGTTTTGGCTGAGTTTATCTAAGGTTGCATAAGCAGTAGGTTTTTTCATGTCTGTAACAGTACTTAAGTTTCTCTCAATAAATTCATTAATTTGATATCCATGCTGACTTTGGCTCATGAGCAAACCAAGCAAAATAAGTGAGCGCTGTTCCATTGAGATCCTCCTTTCATAAATTATCTCTATTCTTATGTTTTCTCATATATTTCATCTGGAGTCAATTGAGGGGTTACCATATTGCATTAGTGGAAAAGAGTATTGATGGTTACACCAGCCATATTTAAAAACGATAACAGTATATTTCATGAAATATCCTGTTATATGGAAGGAATATAAAAAAAGGAAATTTGCATATTATTATTTACATTTCATTTATCTCAATTTATAATATCTTTAATTCGAGATAATAATTCACACTGAATTTATTTTGTCGTAACATTGAATAATAAATAAGTAGGGAATGAAAAATTCAAGGAATTTAATGAAGGGAAAGAGGACTATGGAGCGGTTTCATCAAAAACCAAATATATTTGTAGGTGAAGTCAATATTAACGTTAAAAACCTGGACTACGCTGTAACCTTCTATCAAAATATAATCGGTTTTCAGGTATTGGAGAAGACTGGTAATAAAGCAGTGTTAACGGCAAACGGAAAAACACCGTTACTAACACTTGAGCAGCCGGCTGATGTGATTCCAAAAGCAGGACGTACGTCAGGCTTGTATCATTTTGCCATTTTGCTGCCTAATCGTGCAGATTTATCTGTCTTTTTACGGCATTTGCTCCAAACGGGATATCCACTCGGAGCAGCGGACCATTATGTGAGTGAGGCCCTGTATATAACCGATCCAGACGGAAATGGGATTGAAGTATATCGGGACCGCCCTTTGAATGAGTGGAAGTGGAATAATGGCTTAGTAGAAATGGCTACGGAAGAGCTCGATGGGGAAGGGATTCTGGCGGAGAGCGATGCAGAATGGGCAGGCTTGCCGGCTGGCACAGTTATGGGTCATATTCACCTGCACGTTTCCAATTTGCCAAAGGCAGAAGAGTTTTATACACAGGGGCTTGGGTTTAAGATTGTCAGCTACTATCCTCAAGCAGCGTTTCTCTCCACCGGGGGTTATCATCATCACATTGCCATTAATACTTGGCAGGGAGTGGGGGCCCTTGCAGCACCAAGAAATAGTGTCGGATTAAATTGGTACACGCTAGTTTTCCCTGATAATGGAGAAAGAGATAAAGTGCTCAAACAACTGCGGCAAATAGGTGCGCCAATTGTAGAAGAAGCGGATTATTATTTAACAAGCGACCCTGCAGGAAATCAAATCCGCTTAGTGCTTTAATCAAGATTTTGCGATCTTTTTTTGAAAAAATGCGGTAACTTATTGTAGCAAAGCGCTGACCGTTGAGAAAAGCACGTAGGAAAAAAACCGTTGAAAAGGCACTTGCCAATGAACGGTTTTTTCCTAGACTTTCGTTATTCCGGTACTTCTGAATTTTTACTATAGGGATGAAGTACTTTCCGCCTCATCAAGTTTTAAATCAGCAATTTTGATTTTAAAGAATTTTGTTTGGAAAAGCATATAGATAAACCCGATTACAATCCATCCAATACCACCTAAGAGGGCATCCGCATGTAAGTTGTACCACAAAATGCCCGTTAATCCGGCCCCGATAATCGGCATAATTAAGTAAGCGAAAATTTCTTTAGCTGTTTTATATCTTTTTTGTCGGAATACAAAGTGGGCAATGACGGATAGGTTGACGAAGGTAAAGGCAATCAGTGCTCCAAAGTTGATTACGGAAGAAATTAACTCGAGACTAGGCGAGATGGCAAGCAGGGAAACAACGCCAACCAGGATGACATTAAAAGCAGGTGTTCGGAATTTCGGATGAACATAGCCGAACAGCTTCCTTGGCAGGACGCCATTCCGGCCCATCACGTACAATAGCCGGGAGACACTTGCGTGGGATGCAAGTCCGGAAGCAACGGTTGCAGCAAAGGCACCAGCGAGAAAAATCATTTGAAAGAGTGTACCGCCCACAAACAGGCCGATTTCAGGGAGGGTGTCGTCGGTTACTTTGAAATTGGAGACATCTGGGAATAAGGCTTGGGCGAAATAACCGGCGATAAAAAAGATAGCCCCACCGATAAAAACGGTCAACATGATTGCTTTTGGCATCGTTTTGATATCATTAGCCTCTTCTGCGTACATGGTTACGGCATCAAAGCCAATAAAGGAGAAACAAACAACAGTTGCCCCTGTCAAAATAGCCCCAAGATGAATATCGGAATGAAACAGTGGCGCAGTCGTTAAAATGGTCCCCTGCCCCATCCCATGGGAAAGCTTAACAAAGGCAAGAACAATAAAGGCTCCAATTAAGACAAGTTCAAAAATAACAAGCAGGGAATTCAAACTGGAGGTTTTACCCATACTCCACACATTAATGGCAGTGACGACCGCGACATAACTAACAACCCAAATCCAGGCTGGTACTTCAGGGAAAATAGATACCATATAAATTCGGATAATCAAGGCATTAACCATTGGAAGAAGGATATAGTCAAGTAGCGCCGCCCAGCCAACAATGAATCCAAGATGCGGGTTTATCGTCTCCCTTGTATACGTATAGGCCGAACCTGCGCTAGGAAAAACCTGTACCATTTTTCCGTAACTAATCGCTGTAAACAACATAACAGCCAAGGCTGTAAGATAGGCAAGCGGGACCACTCCATTTGTTTCACTAGACACAATCCCGAATGTATCAAACACAATGGTGGGTGTCATATAACCAAGTCCAAGTCCAACGATTGCCCATAGTCCCAGTGATCGCTTAAGGGTAACATTCTCCAAATTTATCAGCGCTCCTTTTCATTAGTATTATTGTTTATAAATAGGAACAAAATGAAAGGGGTTTCATTTTGTTTGACAGGTCTGCTGGACCTAACTGCTATTCAACTGTTCATCAGACCTCCCTTAAATAAAAATATTAACCAATTATTCAAAATAGTTGCAATTTTCGTGCCAATATTTTTTCCTGTAGCATCCTGCTTGGATCAATATCCAGGTCGTTTATTTCCTTCGTTTTAAAGAACGTTTTATCAAAAAGAAGTCTTCCGAATTATGAAAATTTGCATAATCTACTCTAAATTGCATAGATTGAAACTTCCATCAGCAGGGGTCTTATGGCCCTTAAATGTGTAGTTGAGGACTTCTCATTAAAGAACTTCGTCAAGATGAAAGATGGCCAAGTGAAATAACCGTGTAGTTAATAGAATCTTTTCAATACAAAATAGAGGATGGACCGAAACCACTGTTTGTGTTTCGATCCATCCTCTATTTTTTTACCATTCTTTCGGCTCATAGTTTAGCTCTTCAAATAATTGATTACGTTCCCTCTTTGATAGGTCTCTCCATTGGCCAATCGGAAGGTTGCCTAAATGGATATTCATGATTCGCGTCCGTTGCAGACTAACAACCTCATAGCCAAGTGCTGAACACATCCGGCGAATTTGCCGGTTTAATCCTTGTGTTAAAACAATTTGAAAAACATATTTAGAATGCTGTGTTACTTTACAAGGAAGCGTTTTTGTATTTAGAATTTCTACACCAGCGGCCATTCTTTTTAAAAACTCAGCAGTGATGGGCTTATCGACGGTGACAATATATTCTTTTTCATGCTTATTTTCCGCACGCAGAATTTCGTTGACAATATCACCATCGTTCGTAAGCAATATCAAGCCATCGGAATCCTTATCCAAGCGTCCGATATGGAAAATCCGTAAGGGATGGTTGACGAAATCAACAATATTCCCCTTTACATGTCGTTCGGTTGTACTAGTAATTCCCACGGGCTTATTTAAAGCAATATAAACGTAGTTTTTTGAGACATTGATGGAGCTGCCATCAATGCGGACATGATCCCCAGGCTCGACTTGGCTGCCGATTTCGGCGACTTTGCCATTGATCGTGACTCTACCTTCACTAATTAATTTATCGGCCCCTCTTCTTGAGGCCTTACCAGACTCACTAATAAATTTATTAATTCGCATGTTATACCACACCTTAAGCGGATAATTGTATGTCTAAGAATACCTAACTGTCCGTATATTTTCAAGTTCTATGGTGTCAGGCACCATTTTTCCTATTATCACCTGAGGTAGCTTATCCAGAAAAAAGTCATTTGTAAGAGGGGTGTCGTAATAGTATAGTTAGAGTAGGTAGGTTTATCTTAAATAGATTGGTATTTTACTAACTTCAAGGAGATTTTTATATGAAGGAAATTTCTTTTCGAACGAAGATTTTTATCGGGGAAAACTCATTAGATAGGCTGATGAAAATAACAAGTGAAAAAGTGTTTATTGTTACGGATCCGTTTATTGAACAGTCAGGGATAATGAAGGAAGTTACCAACCGCCTTGAAAATAAGGATAATGACTATTTTATTTTTAGTGACATTGTCCCAGACCCGCCGATTGAAACAGTGGCAGCTGGGGTAAAAGCTATTCAAGAGTTTGGACCAGGGATAATGATTGCTATTGGGGGCGGTTCAGCTATTGATGCCGCAAAGGCAATGAAAGATTTCTCGATAAAATTATCCTCACAGCAGCAAGCGATGAAATTTATTGCCATCCCAACGACAAGCGGCACAGGAACAGAAGTGACTTCATTTTCCGTCATAACGGATGAAGTTAATCAAGTAAAACACCCGCTTGTCGCGGATAGTTTATTACCAGACGAAGCCATCTTAGATACCACCTTGGTAAAATCAGTGCCGGCATCGGTTACAGCGGACACAGGGATGGATGTATTAACCCATGCTATCGAAGCCTATGTTTCTACCAATGCTAATGACTTTTCCGATGCGTTTGCCGAAAAAGCCGTTCAGCTGATTTTTGACTATTTACCGCGGTGCTATAAAGATGGAAATGATTTAGAGGCACGGGAAAAGGTCCATCACGCCTCCTGTTTAGCAGGAATGGCCTTTAATATGGTCGGCTTAGGAGTCAACCATAGTATCGCCCACGTCTGTGGCGCGCAATTTCACATTCCGCACGGGAGAATGAATGCGCTTTTATTAACGACGGTAATTGAATATAATGCGGAGATACAAGGTTTTTTCACTGGCGGACAAAGTTTCGCTGCTAAAAAATATGCTCAGTTGGCAAAAATTGTTGGTTTTCCTGCCACAAATAGTAGAATTGGGGTCAATAGCCTGATCCAGCATATTAATCAATTAAAAAAAGAGCTACATCTACCCGTTAACTTACGAGCTTGCGGGATTACTAAAGAGAAATTACTAGCTTCTATTGGAAAAATAAGTGAGGCTGCACTAATTGATGGCTGTACGCCAACAAATCCAAGAAAACCAACAACCAAGGATATTGAATCAATCGTAGAAAAAATACTTTAAGGAAAAAACTTCTCCAGAGCATCCATTCAATTGGATGCTTTTTTCATCGTTTTATTATTAAGAATGTGAAAAACGATTGTTGTTCTCGTCTCAAGAATCCACCGAATTGCGAATAATACCCTTTCGTTTGCAAAAAACTTGAATTCTGACGTTATTGCTGTATATATTGGATATAATGACAAATCTATACATAAAAAGTAAGGAAATGGGCAGAATGGTGTCCCCTGTCATAGTGCTCCGCAATAAAGGGTTTGGTTTTTTATGTCATAAAGATATTGGAATTACAACAATCTCCTATTATCTAAAAAATAGAAATGTCGAAACATCAAGTCTATTAAACTATTTTTTTAATAAAATACAAAAATCACACCAAATTCTGACAAAATATTTTGGTTTCACATGTTATTTTAGTAGTAACTACATAATTGGGGAGATAGATATGAAAAAAATATCGATTATTTTTGTTCTCTTATTTAGTATCTTTTTCTTTAACATTCCAACCGATGCAGCTGGCAATTCACAGCTGCTGATTATCAACAAAAAGATCAACACAATGGCCTATTACAATGGCGGTAAGTTAGTTAAAACCTTTAAGGTAGCAACAGGAAGATCAAGGGATCTAACCCCAGAGGGTAAATTTAGAATTGTCACCAAGATTGTCAACCGACCGTATTACAAAGATAATATCCCTGGTGGTGACCCGCGAAACCCGTTAGGAAATCGCTGGATGGGGTTAGAAGCAAGGGGTACATATGGTACAACATACGGCATCCATGGCAATAATAATGAAAGTTCCATTGGCAAGTATGTAAGTTCGGGTTGCGTACGGATGCACAATGAGGAAGTTCGATGGCTGTATGATCAAATTCAACTACACACAACTGTCGTTATTACCTACTCTGATAGCAGTTTCGATGCAATTGCGAAAGCCAATGGCGTTTCTGTAAACTCAAATGGCTGGGTCCAAGCAAATGGAAATTGGTATTTCTATGAAAATGGAGTAGCTAAAACAGGCTGGCTTTCCCAAGGTGGAAAATGGTATTACCTTGATGGATCAGGCGTGATGAAGACAGGTTGGGTATTCACTAATGGCAAGTGGTATTATCTCGAAAAAAGTGGTGCGATGAAAACAGGCTGGTTAGCAAGCAGCGGGAAGTGGTACTATTTAGTTAATTCAGGTGCCATGAAAACGGGCTGGCAGCAAGATCGAGGTAAGTGGTATTATCTTGATGAATCGGGCGCGATGAAAACAGGCTGGTTGGATCAAGCTGGGAAAAAGTATTTCCTCAGTGATAGCGGTACAATGGCAACCGGCTGGGTGGAATTGGATGGTAAATGGTATTATCTCTATATAAATGGAGAAATGGCCGCGAAAACAACCATTAATGGTTATATTATAGGTGAAGATGGTGTATGGATTCAGGTTGAATATGTTGCTTTAGGTGACTCCTTGGCAGCTGGCATGACTCCAAATGGAGAAGATCGGGAGGGTGATTTAGGCTATCCTGATTATATTGCCCAGAACTTCAAAAAATCTTATCAATTACTTGGTTTTGATAACTTTGGTGTTTCGGGTTATACAACGGTTGATTTAATGGCCCAATTAAACAAGGCAGAAGTTCAAAAGGAAATCAAAGAAGCGACTCACATTACCCTTGATATCGGTGCTAATGATTTGCTCCCAGTCATTCAAACAAATCAAGCTCAAGCACCGGCAGCAATTGCAACGGTAGCGACAAATTTAAACACAATCTTGAGCACGATTGATCAACTAAATCCGAAGGTGAAGGTTTATGTAATGGGCTACTACAATCCATTCCCATACCTGCCTCAAGATCAACAAGCGCAATTATTACCATTGTTAACCGCATTTAATGGTCAAATTCAATCCCAAGCTGTCCAGCATGGCGATACATTTGTTCCAACAGATACAGTGATTGCAAGTAAGTTTCTAGAATACCTGCCAAATCCGCAAAATATTCACCTAAGCTTGACAGGATATCAAGCAGTTGCAGGTGAGTTTTGGAAGGTAATGAAGTAGGAAGTGTCAGACACGACTCCAATTTTGTGTGATAGTTTAATAGTTTGCAAAGGCACCTTTTAGAGGGTGCCTTTTGTATTGGCCTTTATTATGATTACAGGGCCTCAATTTGGCATGATAGTTGAAATAAACGATGCTTCAGGTATTTTCCTTATCTAGAATTCTTTGCTGAAATATTTGTAACATCTCCTGCCTGCATACAGAAACGTAAACTTGTTTACTATTTGTATACTTCATGTGTACAACTCCGTTTACATGTATACAAACCTGTATACATCTTCTAACCACGCGATGTATACAAATTTGTCTGCAATGTTTACAAGAGCGTTTACACGATTTCCTAAGTTTACAAAATGTTTACTTTTTTACACTTATGTTTCGTTTTGGTTAGTGCCATTGTAGAAACTATTAAACTCCTATAGCCTTAAAAGAGAGCAAGAGAGATACATAACCTCTTTAACATAAATCTATCAAATGAAAAGGAATGATTTTTTATGACTAAGTCCAGAATTGCAGCAGTGGATGTAGGCAATGACTCCATCAAGGCTATTTTCGGAGAATTAGAGTATGAATTGAATATTCCTAACATTGTAGCAAGAGACACGGAAGACCGACCTGTGATCGGTATCGAAGAACTTGATAATAAAGAGCCGTTAGATGGGATTCATATTAAGGTGCACTCCCCTGCCCTGAAGGAGAATAATCTGATTTATCGTGTGGGGAATTTAGCGGCTAAAAGTAATAATGCTACCGAATTAGACCCTGGGAGCAGCAAATCGGAGGAAGATCAAACATTAATTATGCTTTTTGCAACTTTGGCCTTGGATGCAGTGAAAGGAGACTTTCCTCGAACAAAGAATGTCATTGATGCTAATTATACATTAGGAACAGGACTGCCTCTTCGTGAAGTAAAGGAAGGAAAAGATGCTGGATACCGTTCTAAATTAATCGGGTCTGTTCACCAGGTTGAGTTTCTCGTCACACCTAAATATCAGGGATTGAAGGTAAATATCAAATTTAATGAAGTAAAGGTCTATCCTGAAGGTTTTGCTGCCTTTATTAATCTTGTAATGGACAATCATTTAAAAATTATTAATAAGGATTTAATTGATAAGCGCATATTAATTCAAGATATTGGCGGATTATCAACGGATATTGCTGTGATTAAAAATCGTAATGTCGATGATGATAAGGCACAGGGGTTTAACCTAGGGGTGTCAGAATCGTTAGAGGCCATTCGTGAAGAAATAAGGACCAAGCATGGAGTGGAGCTGGACAGCCGCCGTGATGTGGTCGAAATTATTACTCGAAAAAATGATCGAAATCATATCATGGTGAAAGGAAGCCGGACAAGTGTTCATGATATTACCGACCGGATTTTGCTTGACCTTGCCAAAAAGCAATATCGTTTATTGCGAAATGTGTGGTCAAAAAACTCACAAACAGAAATCTGTTATTTTGTTGGTGGTGGGTCCCACGTATTAAAGGATTATCTTAAAACTTTAAATAACAATTTGGACGGTTATAATATTGAATTCTTTGAAGATGATAAAGAAAGTATTTGGATGATGGCTAATGCTTATTATAAGCTCATCATGGACTTTGTTAGAAAAACGGAGAAACAAAAAGCTGCACCAGTAAAGAATTGAAATAAGGTGATCCTATGAAAAAGGCTGCCGCAAATGAAATTAACAGGGGCCAAGCGCTATCCTTTCGTGTCCCTTCGGATACACCTGATCACATATTAAAACAGCTGCAAAAGTTAAAGGAAACCGAGCGACGGAATTTTTCCAGTAAATTGGCCGAGTTTGTGATGCAGGGGGTAAGTCATTCTTTTTCCAGAGAAAAGGAGGCAATTACCATTCCGCTTCCGAAAAATTTGACGAAGGCAGAGCGGGACTGGTTAAAGCATGAGCACTCTGAGGCCTTGTTAGGTAGTATTCTCTATCAACTAATTTCCGATCCTGTTCGTGCAACCTCCTTACTTGCCTCTTTAGATAGTAATGCTCTAGATATCGATGAGGCACTATACCTTCAAGAAGAGATATCAACCAATCAATCGGCCATGCCAGCACTTAAGGAAAACTACTTTCAGAATGAAATAGCATCTACTAGTGAAGTAAATGATCTTGAGGACGACTTAGATGTCTTTGATTGGGAGAGTACCAAAAAACAGCCTCTCCATAATAAAGAGGAACTTGAAGAAGAAGAACTTGATGCAGACGACCTTCTTAGTGGGTTTCTTACGAATATGAATAAGTAAAGTTAGCGGCCCCGCCATTGTAGCATAGCGGGGCTTTTTTTCTAGTTGCAGTAAGGGCATCATGTTGACGGGGATCGATGTAAATTTCGTTAGTTAAATTTGGAATAGACTGATTAGTGGCATTGAATTTTTTTACTACCACATATTGGGGTTGAGGAACTAGCAGGATGTGATCGGATGAGGAGGACCGAGTTAAATGCATATAAAAAGGCTAAATCCCTTGGCCAAATAATTGGTTCCGGGGTTTAGCCCTTTGAAGTATGTCTATCGATAGTAATTAATGCCTATGATTCGGTAATTTCCCGCTTGGATTACCTTTGCCGTGGCGTTCTTTGTTTTTCTCGGCCTTTTCCTGATCTTCCTTCAGTTTTTCGACAAATTCATGGGTGTTCCTTTGATCCATGTCGTCCACCTCCTCAATAAATTGAACCATTGTTATTGTGACCAACCGAGATAGAAATATGTAAAGAAAAGCGTAAGCGATTCGAACTTGACTTATCGTAAGGAGGAGAGGATCAATACACTAGCAGCTGGGCGCTAAGCTGGACAATTCTCGAAGTCTAATGATATAAAAAAATCTCCCTTTCAGGAGATTTTTAAATAACGCCTTGGGCGACCATCACGTCAGCTACTTTACGGAAACCAGCAATGTTGGCACCGACGACCAAATTTCCAGGGAAACCGTATTCTTCAGCGGCCCTCACGCTGTTTTGATAAATGTTAATCATGATTTGGTGCAGCTTGGCATCAACTTCCTCAAACGTCCATGAAAGGCGTGCACTGTTTTGCGCCATTTCTAAGGCTGAAACTGCTACACCACCGGCATTAGCTGCTTTTCCTGGACCAAACAGCACCTCGCTGTTCAGGAATACATCAATCGCATCAAGTGTTGAAGGCATGTTTGCCCCTTCGCCAATTGCTTTAACCCCATTTGCCACAAGAATTTTTGCCGAGCTTTCATCAATTTCATTTTGGGTGGCGCACGGTAAGGCGATATCACATGGAATCGACCAAATCCCTGAGCACCCTTCGATATACTGTGCATGTGGGTGGTATTTCACGTATTCACAAATTCTTTTGCGATCGACTTCTTTTATTTGTTTGACAGTCTCTAAATCGATGCCGTTTTCGTCATAAATATAGCCATTGGAATCGCTGCAGGCAATCACTTTAGCACCTAGCTGCGCTGCTTTTTTCATTGCATATATAGACACATTGCCAGAGCCGGAAACAACAACCGTACTGCCGAAAAAGCTCAGCCCCTTGTCCTTTAACATTTCGTGGACAAAATAAACCGTGCCATAGCCTGTTGCTTCTGTCCGTGCTAAGCTGCCGCCGTATCCCAATCCTTTGCCGGTAAACACCCCCGCTTCAAAACCACTACGGAGTTTTTTATACATCCCAAACATATAGCCGATTTCTCTCGCTCCGACTCCGATATCCCCTGCTGGAACATCGACATCTGGTCCAATATGGCGATAAAGCTCTGTCATGAAGCTTTGGCAGAAGCGCATGATTTCCCCATCCGATCTTTCTTTCGGATCAAAGTCAGATCCCCCTTTTCCGCCGCCAATTGGCTGTCCGGTTAAAGAGTTTTTGAAAATTTGTTCAAAACCTAAAAATTTTATAATGCTAGCATTCACGGACGGGTGGAAACGTAACCCGCCTTTATAAGGACCGATCGCACTGTTGAACTGAACGCGGAATCCGCGATTTACTTGAACCCTGCCACAATCATCCACCCAGGGAACCCGAAATGTAATGACTCTTTCTGGTTCGACAATCCTTTCAAGAATCCCTTGTTCGATATATTTTGGGTGTTTCGCAAAAACGGGCACAAGGGAATCAAAGATTTCTTTCACCGCTTGATGAAATTCTGTTTCAAAAGCATTACGATTTTTCACAGTTTCAAACACTTCATTCACATAATCCCTTGCTGCTGTAGTTCCAGATTGTTTTACTTCCTCAATTGTTTGCATGGAATTCACCCCTTTTTAAAAAAATATATATTAATTGAATATTCTTCCTATAAGTATCGTTTTATTTTATTATTAATAAATAATCTAAACAATATGAAAAAGAGATAAGATTAATGCCATAATTAGATTAATAAAGAAAATGAGCTAACGGTAGGCCCTTTGGCGGTTCATCGAATGTAATTTCCGCATTTGTGATGGTAAAAAATCATTCACATTGGCGGAGAAAAGGAGTGGTAGGTGTTGGAGTTAAGACAGATTCAATATTTTATTGAGGTCGCAAAAAGAGAGCATGTGACTGAGGCTGCTCACATCTTGCATGTTGCTCAATCGGCAGTGAGCAGGCAGATTTTTAATTTGGAAGCTGAATTAGGAGTAAGTTTGTTTCTTCGTGAAGGGCGGAATGTGAAGCTGACACCAATTGGAACTATGTTTTTAGAGCAAATGGAACAAGCGATGAAGCTGATTGACAATGCTAAACGAGAAGTGGAGGAATATTTAGATCCCGAGAAAGGAACGATTCGAATTGGCTTCCCGAGCAGTTTGGCAGCCTACACCTTGCCAACGGTCATTTCCGCCTTTCGCGAGCGCTATCCTCATGTGAAATTCCAGCTGAACCAGGGTTCCTACCCTGAGTTAATCGATGGTGTCGTGAAAGGGGAATTTAACTTAGCGCTTCTTGGTCCGGTGCCTAAGAAGGAAAAAAAGATTAAGGGAAAAACGTTATTTACAGAAAATATCGTTGCCTTGCTGCCTTCCATTCACCCTCTTGCCGAAAAACGGATTTTAAAATTAGGTGAATTACGGGAGGATTCATTTATCCTCTTCCCTAAGGGGTATATTTTACGTGAAATCATTGACAATGCTTGCGGACAGATAGGCTTTCATCCGCAAGTGTCCTTTGAGGGTGAGGATATTGATGCGATTAAAGGTTTGGTCTCCGCCGGCCTTGGTGTCACCCTTATTCCTGAAATCACGTTAATTGACAGCTTCCCCCGTTCAACAGTAAAAATCCCTATTACTGAGCCCAATGTCACCCGGACCGTCGGGGTTATTATTCCAAGTGAACGTGAACTGCTGCCAACAGAAAAGCTATTTTATGAGTTTCTAAGTGAGTTTTTTAGTATTTTAGACAGGTTTCAGAATTAATGATTCATGCACCAAAAGTTGGAGCAGATTTAATCCTTATGTTAATATTAGGATTAAATACATTGACACAATATATATATTATTAATAAGATTCCTAGTTTAGCAGGGTGGTGCCTGACACCCAATAAGGGGGATATGAATTTGTTATTGACGGTTTTGATCATTTTATTGATTGTTTTTATCGTGGGCCCGATTTGTTTGTTTCTTTGGCTCCATTCTTTGGCGAAAAAACCACAGCATTCGATTATCCGAGCACATCCTTATTTGGGCTGGATGCGCTACCTGTTAGAAAAAATGGGTCCTGAGCTCAGGCAATATTGGTTTGATAGCGATAATGGCAGCGGTCCCTTTTCGCGTGCGGACTTTTTGGGAATTGTTTTTTCAGCCAAATATCGCAGCGACCTGTTAAGTTTTGGCTCCAAACGTGACTTTGAAAAACCAGGTTATTATATTGCTAATGGTTTATTTCCACTATTAAATGAAGAATTAAAGGTCGACAATCAAGAAAAAATTCATGCGATGAAATACAAAATTGACCATGAGGGATTGTTTACTCGACGTGAACACTTTGAAAAGGATGAGGTTACACGCTGGCTCTATCCTGAAGAAGATGCCATCGTTGTTGGCCCTGAACGTGATATCCCTTGGAGACTTTGCGGACCCTTCGGTGCATCAGCAACCTCTTATGGGGCGGTTGGCGAGCACTATATTCTTTCCACAGGCCATGGCAGCAGTATGGCCGGCGGTTCCTGGATTAATACCGGGGAAGGCGGAATCGCGCCGGAACATTTAGAAAGCGGTGCCGATATTGTCGCCCAAATTGGACCTGGCTTATTTGGCTACCGTGACCCGGATGGGAATTTTTCGCTTGAAGAATTTAAATTGAAGGCACAAGCAGCAAATATAAAAGCATTTGAACTCAAATTTGGTCAAGGGGCAAAAATCCGCGGTGGCCATCTCGAAGGGACGAAGGTCACGCCAAAAGTGGCAAGCATACGTAAAGTGCCCGTAGGCCAAACGATCAATTCGCCGAACCGCTTTCCATTTTTGCATAATTCCTATGAAACCTTGCAGTTTATCAAAACCCTACAAGCTGAAGGTGGAAAACCTGTAGGTATTAAAATCGTCGTCGGCTATCATGCGAATCTCGATGAGTTTTTTGAGGCCATGAATCAACTGCAAATTTATCCGGATTTTATCACCGTTGATGGCGGTGAAGGCGGCACGGGTGCAACCTTTAAATCAATGGCGGACAGCATGGGACTCCCGCTTTTTCCAGCCTTAATTGCTGTTGTGGATAAAGCCTGTCTGTTTGGTGTTCGCGACAAAATAAAGATTTTTGCTTCAGGAAAACTAATATCTGCCGATAAAATTGCGATTGCCCTTGGAATTGGTGCCGATGCGGTCAATTCTGCCCGCGGCTTTATGATTGCCAATGGCTGTATTATGGCGATGCAATGTCATACGGGTAAATGTCCGGCGGGTGTAACGACAACCGATCCTAAATACCAAGAAGCGCTTGTGCCGGAGGAAAAGAAATGGCGAGTGATGAATTATATTATCAATGTCCGCCAAGGTCTTTTTGCCCTGGCAGCTGCTTGTGGCATCGATACACCACGGAAATTCACGCGTGACCATATTGTTTTTAAAGCTGCCGATGGACGGGTGAAAAGATTGTCGGAATTGTATCCCCTACCTAGCTCCATGGGAGTTTTGCCGAAAAGACAGCTAAAGGACGAAGTTGAGAATTTAGATGTAGGGTAATTGGTGTTGAATGTTAATGGGTCACTGTGGAACCGAATTTTATCTGAATAGGTGGGTCGTCTATGGCGCTGCCACAAAATATTGTCCTAACCAGCGGTATGTTAAATGACGGGTTAATCTTAAAAAGAGAAACCCTCTATAAAGGGATGAATGGAAGATGGGTAGAAAGATTCTATTTATCCCCATCGGAAAGCTATATTTTTAAACCATTAACGAATGATGGTCAATTAGGCAAAGAAGTATGGGTCCATGAGCATATTCTCTCCTCATTCCCAGCTATTTTTCCTAAAATAATCTCCTACATGATTAGTGAAGATCCGGAATTGAATTGGATGATTCTTGAGGACCTTGGCCAGCTTTCACATGATTTTAATGAGAAAAGTGTTTTGGGTGTAATCAAGTGGACAGCTTGGTGGCATTCCCTTCCAGTTGAAAAATTTAGGGATGTTCCATTAACAGGGTTGAAACCACGGGTCGAGGAAATTGCTGCTGATATTTGTTTGAAGAAGGATGAATTTCTTCGGTTACTGCCAGTTTTACCAATCGAAGAGCGGCACATTCAACATATTTACTCACTGCTTGATAGATTTGTATTTTCAAAGAAATTGGTTTTGTCGCATGGAGATTTGCATTTGGGGAATTATGCAATTGTGAATAATAAGCTGATGATTTTGGACTGGGAGCATTCCCATTTAAATACACCATACTGGGATTTATACCATATTATTGACATGTCCCACCCCCTTTTTCCAAAGGAAATAACGAGCAAGTTTCGGGAGAGAGTTTTGAGATATTATCTTGACCACGTTAATCTGGAAATCGATGAAGCCGTGTTTATGAAGGAATATCATTTGTTCTCAGCTGTTTTCTCGATTTGGATGATCTTACTTATTCAAAAAGACTTACAGGCTGACGATGGCAAATGGCCAGTGGATCAACTGAATGCTCAGCTGAAAGAGACTGTTGCAAGTCTTAAGCAATGTGCCGCAGCTCTATATATTTGAAAAAGCTAACCCGTGATTCGTATAGGGTTAGCTTTCTTTTTTTAAAAAAATTAAGCCTTTTGTTCTGTAAGTTTGATGATTTCAATAACGGTATTTGTTGCTTTGATCATATTATCGACAGAAATAAATTCGTACTTGCCGTGGAAGTTTTCGCCGCCGGTAAAAATATTTGGAGTTGGCAGCCCCATATAAGAAAGCTGTGAGCCATCAGTGCCGCCGCGGATTGGCTTAATAATTGGCTTGATGTCCAAGCTCACCATCGCCTCGTGAGCGATATCGACAATTTCCATTACCGGTTTGATTTTTTCACCCATGTTGTAATATTGGTCGTTCAATTCGAGCAGGATGCTATCACTGCCGTATTTCCCCTTGATTTCGTTGACAATGTTTTCAATTGTCGTTTTTCTCGCAAGGAAGTTTTCTCTGTCATGGTCTCTGATAATATAGTTTAGTTTTGTTTGTTCTACATCGCCGTTGAAGGATAGCAGATGGAAGAAGCCTTCGTACCCTTCGGTATGTTCAGGTGCCTCGCCAGCTGGCAGTTTACTATGTAATTCCATGGCGATTTTCATTGAGTTGACCATTTTGTCTTTGGCGGAACCCGGGTGAATATTGGTCCCTTTGATTGTGATTTTCGCACCAGCTGCGTTGAAGCTTTCGTATTCTAACTCCCCGAGTGGACCACCGTCCACGGTATAGGCATAGTTGGCATTGAAGGCAGCAACATCGAATTTATGTGGACCTCTGCCAATTTCCTCATCCGGGGTGAACGCAACGCGTACCTTACCGTGCTTAATTTCTGGGTGTTTAATCAAGTAAGCCATCGCGGTCATAATTTCGGTGACACCAGCTTTGTTATCGGCTCCAAGTAGGGTCGTGCCGTCGGTTGTGATTAAGGTGTGGCCTTTGTATTCTGGAAGGCTTGGGAAGTCCTTTGGTGACATGACAACCTTTAGGGCTTTATTTAAAACAATTTCTTCGCCATCGTAGTTTTCAACAATTTGGGGATTGACATTTGTACCGGTAAAATCCGTCGCTGTATCTACATGGGCGAGGAAGCCGATGGTAGGCACTTGTTTTTCGGTATTGGACGGCAAGGTTGCCATCACATAGCCATTCTCGTCGATCGTTACCTCTTCCATACCAATCGTTTCTAATTCCTCGACCAGCATGCGGAGCAGTGTCCACTGCCCTTCCGTTGATGGACAGGTTTCACTGCTTTCATCAGACTGCGTGTCCACTTTAACATAGGAAGTAAATCTTTCAATGAGTTCATTTTTCACTTTTATTACACTCCCCTTTTTGGTTTTTGTTCATAAATATCATAACATTATGAGAAGTTGGTTACACGTTTTTCAGGAAATCATTATCATGGAAAGTGGTAACTGTCGTAAAGCGTTATGTTACTGTCGGATAGAACTGAATTACTGTCGTATAGATGCGCATTACTGTCGGATAGCAACGTAACTGTCGTATAGAACAGAATTACTGTCGTATAGATGCGCATTACTGTCGGATAGCAACGTAACTGTCGTAT